>BQJS01000036.1 GCA_021604825.1 Phycisphaerae bacterium
AGCGGCGCCGTTGGACCTGCTTCACGAGCGCCGTCGCACGAACGTCGCGGGCCAATTTCAATGTCGATTGCAAGAGTTCCACGTATCCTGATTATCGGACACTGCGGTTTTGAAATGTAACGCCATCCAGCCGACCGCCCGACTCCCCAATTCTGATGCCGTAACACCCGATCGGGTCCGAGAATATCATCGCCATATCACGCTTCAAACCACATATTTTCGGGCTCAAAATCAATGTCCGAAAACGCGGTTTTGCAGTGGGCGATAACTTATTGCCCCCTGCCCGCCTGCCGAATTTAACAACAACGTCTGCCCGTTTTTAGCGGACGAACAGACCCTGAGGACTTTGGCACCTGGGAGTTCGGCACCACATGTGGCCCATCAAGACCTGCATATTCTTCGCCGGCTTCATCAGTTCCTGCGGGCTTTCCCTGGTGTTTCCCATCGTCGGCATCATCACCTACATGATGATTTATCAGCTCAACCCCGACGACACGTGGTGGGGAAAACCCCTCGAAGCCATGGACTTGCGAATGTCGCTGACGGCAGCCATCTGCATGATCCTGGGAATGCTGCTCAGTTCGGCGCGCGTTCCAAAATCCAGGCAAGTCGTGGGTGATTGGTTGCTTCTTCTCGTCATGTTTACGGTCGTTGTGTTGAGCAGTTTGTGGGTCGGCACAGGGACCACCGATTACGGCGACATGCTCGCCGACAAAATGGTGAAGATGACGATCTTCCTATTCTGTTTGGTGCGGATGGGTGGAACCGACCGCAACTTCCGCATGGTCCTTTGGTCATTTGCCATCGGTACACTTTACATCGGATATGAAGCCTACAACGCCAGCGGTTCTGACTTCGCGGACGGACGTTTGAATTTCATTGGCGGTCCCGACTTTAGAGAATCATCGGGTTTGGCGGTGCACATGGCCGCCATGTTACCGCTGCTGGGCGTGTTGTTTCTGTCGACGAAGAAATTACGTTGGAAAGCGCTGTTGTTGGTCACCGGCGTTCTTGCGGTTAACACGATCATTCAATGCCGAACACGGTCTGCGTTCGTCGGTCTGATCATCGGATCGATCATCGCCATGCTGCTCTTGCCCCGCCGGCACCGCATAAAGGTCGGCGTTTCGATTATTGCGGTGGGCTTCGGTATGTTTACCCTCGCCGATGAGCATTTCTGGAATCGGATGCGAACCATCGTCGGACACGAAACCTACGCCGAAGAGGGGGCGATCCAAGCCCGAATCGAATTGTGGGGGGCTGGATGGCGCATGTTTCTTGAGCATCCCTTCGGTGTCGGCATCGGGCAGTTCAAACAAGCCGTCGCCCAATACAACACCGGTGCTGAAATCTTCGCATTTTCGACGCCGCGCCGAGTAACCCACAACAGCTATCTCCTGTGCATGACCGAGCTCGGTATCCAGGGCATCACAATCTTGCTCGCTTTGTTCGCGTTGACGTTCTGGAAACTGCGACAGTGTTGGCACTGGTCGCGCGTTGAAGGCGATTCATCGCCCATCAAACTCTACGCCTACGGCAGCTTGATCTCGATCGTCATCTACTCCGTCGCCGCCGGCTTTACCGACCGCTTGTACACCGAATCATTTTGGTGGGTACTCGCGCTTCCGGTTTGCCTCGAACGCGCTGCAGCCCGACGTTATGCGGAACATTTTCAGGTGACTGACGAATCCGAGGCGCAAGAAGACTGCGCCGCCTATCCAGATGTCGATCTGGATCCCGATGGCAACGCCATGGAAATCGCTTGGCCACCGACCCCAAGACGATCGCTGCACGGTTCGGTCCGACACCTAAGCCCGTCAGCCGCCCAACCGCACCAACCGCCGAGCCCATCCATTCAAATGTCAAATTCATCCTTCTCGGAGATCATTCGCCAACCGAGTCGGACCAGAAAACGCGTGGCCGAAAGCCTATTTGCCGCCCACGCACCGACCGCCATCAAACGCATCGGTGAGTCAACCGATACAGTCGCCGCCGCCGTCGATTCACTGATAGGAGAATCCGCCAGCAAACCGCGCATGTTTGATCTGGAAGAGGGCGTCGGGAAACGAGCGACGCGGGCCGATAGCGTGACCGTCAGCTATCATGGCCAGCTGAGCAATGGCGTCACGATTGATTCGACCCACAAGACCCGCGTCGATTTGAAGGACATCATGCCCGAATTGTCGATGGGCATTCGCACCATGCGCGAGGCGGGTCGGCGACGCATCGTTATTACGCCCAACGAATCATGCGATGAAACGGTGATCTTTGACGTAACCCTCCTGAAGGTACACACCTAAGTCCGCCCGCGTTTGTGTTCAGTTAAACCAAACAAGCGTCACAGAGATACCGCTGTTCGTATTCCCAAGGCTCCCCTGCGCCAAGTTCGCCTACACGGTCCGTCCGAAAATGCTGCCATTCTTACACGCAAGGCACCGATTTTCTCCAAATGAGCGACGAATTTGCCGACTCAGTTATAGGAACTTCGCGAAGATTGTGCGCGGATTCAATCGTGGGGAGACGTATTGCTCGGACAGACCACCACATTTCTTTGGCCGCTCAAGACGTGCCTGTTCTTCGTCGCGTTCGTTTGCGCGTGTGGGTTGTCGCTCGTGTTTCCGATAGTCGGCATCGTCAACTACATGTTGGTTTATCAGTTACACCCCGGAAAAATGTGGTGGGGACAACCGCTCGAAGATCTCGGCATTCGCTACTCGATGACGGCTGCAATGTGCTTGGTCCTGGGCATGTTGCTCAGCGCCGGGCGCGTTCCAAAATCACCCAGACTTCTTGGGTCGTGGTTGATTCTCGTATTGTTCTTCACGGCGATGGTGCTTTGGAGTTTCGCACTCAACCCAGGCCCCACTGACTACGGCGCCATCCTCGCCGACAAGATGGTCAAGATGGCCATCTTCCTGATCTGCCTCGTACGTATGGGGGCCACCAGAGGCAACTTCAAAATACTCCTATGGACTTTCGTAGCGGGTACGATCGTCATTGGCTATGACGCCCTTGGCGCACCCCAAGACGACTTCGCCGACGGTCGCCTGAACTTCGTCGGTGGTCCGGACTTTCGAGAGTCATCCGGATTGGCGGTACACATGGCCGCCATGCTTCCGCTCATCGGCGTGGTGTTTATGATCTCCAAGGCCAAACAGTGGCGCGCGGTCGCACTGCTCGCGGGCATTCTCGCAGTCAACACAATCGTGCTGTGTCGCACGCGCTCAGCATTTGTTGGGCTCCTTGCCGGTGGAATCATCGCGATGATGATGGTCCCACGCGGTTGGCGGTTGAAGATGTACGCGTCGATCATTTTCGCGTGCATCGGTGCAGGCTCGCTGGCAGATGCACACTTCTGGGATAGGATGAAAACGATCTTGCACCCAGCCGAGTATGCCACGGACGGCGCCATCCAATCGCGCATTGAACTTTGGACCGTTGCCCAAGAGATGTTTCTGGATCACCCATTTGGCGTTGGCGTCGGGCGCTTCAAGGACTATGCACACCTCTACAATACCGGCGAATATGAACACGCTTTCGACGAGCCTGGCCGCGTCGCCCACAACAGTTATCTGCTCTGCATCACTGAACTTGGCATCCAGGGATTTGTCTTGTTCGTCTTGATCATTTGCGTCGTTTTGTTGCGATTGCATAAGTGCATTCGTATGGCACCGGATTCGGACGACCCGCCCTCGTCGCGCTTGCTGGCGTACGGGTGTTTTCTGTCGGTGGTCATTTACCTGACGTCGGCAGCATTTACCGACCGCTTGTACACCGAATCGTTCTGGTGGGTTTTGGCGCTACCCATCTGCCTCGAACGCGCCCTTGCTATGGAAGTCGTCGGGCAGGAAGAATTCGATCCAGATCTGACGCCCGCGTGGAATCCCTCTTATGACGATGACCTCATCCACATCCCGACCGCAGATTCTCCACGTTGTGCACTCGGTTGAACCGGGTGGCACGGAGCGGATGCTGTGCCGGCTCGTGGAGGCGCTCGACGGTGACGGTGCGGACCATCACATTTGCAGCCTGCGCGACCCGAGGCCATTTGAAGGTACGCTGGGCGAAAACCTAAGCGTGTTCTCGCTGTCCGCCCGCAATCGCGACCGCTTTCTCTACCGCCGGCTCGCTCGCGTGATTCAGGAACGCAACATCAACATCGTCCACGCTCGCAACTGGGGAACCTGGACCGACGCGGCGCTGGCTTGCCGATCGCTCCGAGAGGTACAACTCGTTCTTGGCTTTCACGGTTTACAGAATGGCCGCACGTTTTCGACCTTCCAACGAATCCGGGCGAAGCTGCTGAATCTGGCATCGCACCCCGCCACCGCCGTTTCGTATGCGGCTCGAGACCTGTTGGAAAATTCGCTTGGCTTCCAACGGTCCAAGATCAACGTTATTCGTAACGGAGTGGATGGTGTAAGGTTCTCTTCGACATCGAAGCATTCAAGATGCGCCGCTCGCAAGCGACTGGGCGTCGCAGACTCCGTCTCCGTCGTTGGATCGGTTGCGAATTTCTTTGAACGTGTCAAAGGGTTGGATGTCCTGATCGAATCGTTCGCCAGAATCGCCGCATCTCGATCCGATGCACACATGGTGCTGGTCGGTTACGGCCCGCTGGAGTCTGAGATTCAGACGCAAATCAAGCGTCTCAATCTTGTCAATCGCGTCACCCTAGCCGGGCGCGTCGGACGCGTCGAAGAAGTGCTGCCGGCGTTCGACCTCTTCGCGTGCAGCAGTCGGTCGGAAGGTTTGAGCAACGCGGTTCTCGAAGCGATGGCGACCGGACTCCCCTGCGTCGTGACGGACGTTTCCGATCACCGCGAAATGTTTGAGAAAATCGACCCCGAATTGATCGTCCCGCCAGATGATGAAAGTCGCTTGGCCGCTGCGATTCTGCGGCTGCTCGATCATCCCGACAAACGAATTGATGCTGGCCGCGCCTCACGATTGCTCGTTGAGCGCCGGTTTGATTTCGCTGCCTGCGTTCGTGATTATCGAGAAATGTACGAGGAACTACTGAGTATCCGGATCAAACGTCAACCGGCTGCCGCTGTGTGACCACGACAAAATCAAACGCCAGATGCCTGACCATATCCTGGACTTTGGAACCCATCGGCCACGCTGCAATCCGCTTCATCAGATCGCTTCGCGCATACTTCTGCGGGCTGACATCGAGGCCGTGCTTGCGGGCGTGTTTGCCAATCGTGGACGCTGAATAGAAGGTGTGGTTGGACACGGGAAAGCGATAGCGGCGTTTGAATACTTTCTCAGCCACCAGTTTCCGAAGTTGAACCGGCAGCAGCGATATGAATGGCAATTTGTAAAGCGCGTCGCGGCGGACCATGCGAAATGCGGTCCCGGTGTAGACGACGGCGATTCCCGCCGGAGCCAGAACGCGGGCCATCTCAGAAAAGAAAAGATCCAGATCCTCAACGATTTCCAAAACGCCAAGCGAAATGACCACGTCGAAACTTTGTGATTGGATGGGCCATCGCGTCAGGGCGTTGAATCGTGCGAAGCGAAGATTGGCATCACTTGGCGTACTCGCACCGCAACCGTTTAACTCGTTCATCGCGCGGGCGAGTTGCTCATAGTCGTGATCAAACATGTCTGCGCCGACGCATCGGGCACCATGGGCATACATCGCACAAATATCACCACCGTGCGCCGCCCCCACATCGAGGACGCGTAGCCCCTTTAGGCTGCCGACGCGCGATTCGATTTCCTTTGCCATTCGCAGGCCGCGCTCGAACCGCCCCACCCGCCAATTGCGGGCGTTCTCATGCGGTGCATTCGCCTCGATCACCCGTGTGTATCGCTCACGAATCTCTTGGGGGTTCATTAGTTAGCCCCCTCTGCGGATTCGGCACGAACCCTGCCGGCAGCCGGTCGGTTGCGAAGGCGATCCTTCAATTTCGACCAACGTTCGTCGCCCAGCATTCGTTGGGCAAGCCGCTTCATCCGTTGCGACATCTGCTCCTTGGCGATGACGGTGGTGGCTGGGCGTCGAAACCCAATCATCACCGTTGACTGCGTGGACCGAGACTTAGCCAGCCGCGATTTGTACGATTCATCACCGCGCAGGAAATCGTAGCGCTGCATGGATTCAGAAATCGCCTGCTCGATGCTTGCGGTCATGAGCATCATGCCGGCATTGAGGATCGCAGAATTCGGATCGCGCCCAATCTGATAGAAACTGGCATTGCGATCAAAGTGGAACGCCAACAAGACCCCTTCCGTTTGGCCTTTGACAATCAACGAATAGGCCCGAAACCAATCTTGGTCGGCGGCGTGCTTGCAAAACGTTGTCAGGAACGAACGCATCGAAAGGTCAGCGAAGTTACTCTTCTTTCCCGCCGCGTTCCATCGCTGGGCGTGAAGGCGGCAGAATTCACTGAGGACTTGGTACAGATCACACTTACCCCAACTTAGACGAATCTCGCCTCCCGATTCAGCCAGTTTGCGCCGACTTCGTCGAATCGCCGACCTTCGCTTGTGCGAGAGCGTTGAAAGGTACGCATCGAAAGTTTCTGGCAGTTGAACGAATGGAAGCGTTTGGATTTCGCGCTCGACGGTTCGCCAGCGATTTTCATGAGCCCACTCACTAAGCAACCGCTGGCTCATCGAATCGCAAGCCACACCATCCAACAACATGCCGCCGTACGCATCATTGTGCTGGTGAATAAAATTGAAGAACGCGTTTCCGACGGCATCCCGTCGAATCGGGTCGCAAAGAAAATCCATGTGATCGCCCTTGACGCGATCGCTTCCCATGAACTTGACCCAACGCACGCCATCACTCCGGTCGATGCATAGCGGCCAAACGCCTTCGACATGGCTCTCAGATTCCGCCACCAAGACAAATGGCTCGGCATCTTGCCCGACGGTTTCAGCCCAGGACATGCACCATTCGCGTGTACAGAATATCGACGTTAGAGGATTGAATTGCACCGCTTCCGTCCACGCCCGTTGAAGTCGTGAATCGTCAAGGTCGCGGTAGGCGGTTACCTTTAGGTCCACCCTTGCTGCCTCCGGCGGCGTTTGTCCAGCAGGCCGCTGACTTCGAGCATGAAACGCATACGCGTGTGACCCATACCGATGCAAACTCGAGGAAGCGCAAATCTCGACGAGTCCTTGGTGCAAAAACCGGCTTCTGTGGTCACGGCATATTTGAAACCTGATGCATCAAGTGCATCGCCGTCGGCTGCATCGAAATCGCCCGGACCTCCGTTGGGATAAGCAAAACCAACCGGATCAAGTTTCAAATTCTTGCGGATGTCTTCAAAGCACTTTGCGACTTGACTGGTACGGGTGGCCCGAGTCTGCCGCGACAGGATCGCGTGATCGACGGTGTGCCCTCCAACTTCATGGCCCTCATCTACCAGCGTCCGTAACTGCAGCCACGATAGCGGTTTAAGGGAATGCACCGCTTCTTGGGGAGCTTTGGTCAACACCTGGCCATCCACCCGCGACAAGATACGTTGAAGCGTTTCGACGCTCAGCGTCTTATGCGAGTTTGGGTGCTTGCACATCTCATCCAGCGCCGGTGATGACGCATTTTTCTGCATCTTGGGAAAGGCCCGCAGGAGTTGGACGATCTCCGCCGCAGGCATCCGGCGCGACGTGACCAAACCAGTCGAAACATAAAACGTGGCTGATATTCCCAACTCTTTGAGGACTGGCCGAGCGTATGCGAATGTACAAGCAGGCACATCGTCAAAAGTGATTGCGATTCGCGGGCTCGCAGACTTGCGATTCGACGACTCACCATAGCAATCCGCAAGTCGAACCGTCTGTGCAAACGATCGAACGATTTGCATTTGTTCGCGAAATTGACTCTGGGTGACAAAATAATCCGGTACCCAAGACGCCCCCACAAGTTCGTCTGCAATGACGCCATGGTAACAAAGGATGCGCAACGATTGGCGTGATCGAAACACGCCCCGAAGGATGCCTCGACTGGGCGAGAGTCGCTGCGTCAAACTCGATCGTGGTTCGGCAAGCGCAGTGACCCGCGCTTCCGTTTGAGTTGCAAGGGCTTGACCGGCCATCCGTGGCGCTCCGCTCATCAAAACGCAACGCCATGCAATTTAGCTGGCGTCGGTTGGAATTGGCTATTTCTGTGCGCGACGCATACGAGCGCCTCGTCGGATTACAATTTTTTTCTGGCACAACTGATCGAAAGTCCGCAGTACCAATCAACCGTGCACTCGGGATCAAACCGCTCGAAGTGTTTGCGATAGTCGGTCAGTGTGTTCTGCCAAATATTGTCAGAAGGTTTTTTCCCCGAGCAGTCCGTGGCAATAATCAAAATGAATCGGCCGCCCGGCTTCAGGTAGCGCATGACGTTGCGTGTCAAACCAAGCGCGGTCTCGCCGGCAAGATCGTAATGGTAGAGGCTGCACCCGCGCGTGATGACGATGTCGAAGCTCGACTCATCGAATGGCAGGTCGGCTGTGGCGTCACCGTGAACGTAGGTGCGATTCGGATATTTGTTTTGAGCGTACTCAATGCCCGATGCGTTGATATCCATCCCGACGCAGTCAAATCCCATACGACAAAACAGATTCGTATGGAACCCGCTCCCGCAGGCGACCTCCAGCATCCGCAAACCCTTCGGCAGATCGAACCGCTTCACCAAATTCTTACGGTGCCACAACCACTCGCGAACGATGCTGTACTGCCATCCACCGGAAACATAGAAATCGTCATAAACTGTTGGCGCAAAAGCAGTTGCCATTGTCTAATTTCCCGTCATATGACACTAAACCCAGGGTTATCCAATCGACAGATAGCCCGTTTCGCCCCGCAAGATCGATCGAAAGCAGCGCGGACCTCTTATGGTTATCGGCGGTTTGAGGGCCCGATTTGAGGCGGGATGACACTCTTAGAACGGACTAGGCGTGGGCAAGACATCTGACTTATCGGTCCTTGGAGCATCGATCCAATTTAATTCCTTCGCAGCGAACGGTTCAGGTCATATCGGTCGAATCCGATAAACACATGGATACAACGCGCTGCGTCCCGAAGTTCTCGGTCGCAGGCGCGGATGAACCGAATCGCGCGTTCGGTTCGAAGCCGTCATCTAATAGAAGAGGATCGCCAGCCATTTGTTTGGTTTGAGGTGGCTGCGCTCTCTCGAAATGGAGTCGACATGAAGCCGGAACAGGGAACTCAATTCGACCCGCGATCAGAACGATCGACCGAAGACTCGTCGTTCGTCTTATTGCGGAACAACATCTTCGAAGTCTTCCGAATTCTCATCCTCAGACGATGGGCGTTCTTTGTTCCGTTCTGTTTGGTTGTCTGCGTCGCGACGATCATCAGCCAATACATTCCGCGCATCTATAAATCGACAACGGTGATCGAACGACGCGACCATCCTGTCTTGATCAACCTGCGCCAAACCGTCGCCACCGGTGAGTTCGCCCGCTTCTTCAGACCAACATTGTCGCGCGACGTAAAGTCCACCGAAGCCATGTCGGAAGCCGTCGCAAAAGCAAACCTGATTCCGGACCTTCCACGCAAACCAGACGGCACGCCGACCGAAGAAGGTTGGGAGATGTGTCGTCGCAAGGGTTCGGAATTGGCCAGCGGTGTGAACGTCCGATTGATTCAGCGAACCGAGCACCTCGACCAAATCCAAATCACGTTCGAAGGTCAAAGTCCCACCATGCCGCAGCAGTTCGTTCGGGCAATCAAGGATGCCTACGTCCGCCGCATGAGAGAACAACTCGTCACCATGCTCGACGACGCCAAGAGCTATTTTGAAAACACCGCCCGTGACCAACGCCAGCAAATTTCCGACCTCGAATCCGAAACTCTTGCATTCCAAGCCGAATTCATCGGGATTGACCCCACGAACCCAGGTGCGCTGAAGTTGAAGCTCACGTCGCTGGATAGCGAGCGAGCGGAACTTGAACGCGACTTGAATATGCTGACGCTCGAATCCGAAGCCCGTCGGCGACGGATCGAACAGCACAAGATGCGCACGCGTCAATCGCTGGCCATGCAACTCGGATCAGCAATTCCGTCAAAACGCAACCTCAGTCCCGAAGCCCAAACCATGGAGGCGGAAATCCTCGGAATGCAGCGCGAGATTCACGACCTCAAAACCACACGCCGCATGACCGACCGCCACCCCGACATCATCGAACTGAGAAAACGCATCAACAGCGTCAAAGGACATCTCGAATCGCAATACGCAGCGTCAGCCTCAGGTGGAACGGCCGGCGAGCACATCGCAGCCGGTGGGAGCCCCGCAATCTGGGACATGGAACTTGCCGACCTGCAACTCGACCTGCAAGACCGCGAGAACCGAATCGCCGCCATGCAGCAACGACTTCGCGTGATCGAGTCGGACATCACCAAACACAAGCGACTCGAAGACAACATCTTTAGGTACCGCAAAGACTTCCAAGTCAAGCAAGACTTGCTGGACCAGGCGCGTGCTGAGCACACCATGAACTCGCGACGCGTGGTTGAGATCGCCGGTATTCTCAACGCAGACGAATCGGAACGCGGCGTGTCATTCACTGAGCTGACGCCGCCAACAGCGTGCATCAAACCCGTTAGCCCGCGCAGCACAACCGTACTCGCGCTGTCGATTCTGGCTGGCTTGGGTGCGGGCGCTGTCGGCGTGCTTCGCAAAGAGCTGTTCGACCAGACGTATCACACGACGAAGCAAGTCACGCGCAGTCTTGGGTTGGCTGTGCTCGAATCGGTCGAGGAGTTCATCACCTCAGTCGAACGGGCCCGCTTGTTCCGTCGTCGCGTCATTTATGCACCGGCGCTCGTGTTTGTCCTCTTGACTGCCGTCGGGTTTTCATGTGCGGCTGCGTTCTTAAGCATCGAAAAACCCAAGGCCTACGAACACTACATGACCAAGCCGCGTGCGATCTGGCAGTCGGTGTGGAATGAGAAGTCGGTCGCTGATTCGACCAAGGTTTCAAATTCAAAGAAACCCACGCAGACAAAAATCGAAAAGGCTCCGGCTGACAGCAAGCCCCCACGCGTAGGTCCGAAACTGGTCAAGAAGAAGGATACCGCGTTGGCATCGATCGAGGCCGGTAAGTAGCTCGCTCGATTCGTTTACGCCGGAAATTGACCGACCCCGGATTGAGTCACCCGCATGATCGCCGAACCACGCCGGGTCTTGATGATCGCAGCTGCCTTCCCGCCTGCCGGTGGTTCTGGCGTGCAGCGAACGCTCAAATTCACCAAATACCTGCCGCAATTCGGATGGCAACCCATCGTCTGGACGGTCGATCACATCGACGCCCTGCCGACCGATCCATCACTCTGCGACGAAATCCCCAGCGATGTCGAAGTGCATCGAATACCGCACCGTTTCGGAAAGGGGCCAGCCGGACGACTCACCGACGCGTTGCAGCAAGCTGGACCGCTCGGGTCACGATTGGCCAACGCGGCGAAATGGCGGATCGAAAAATGGAACCGGAAGCGCGCCTGGCCCGACGAGTTCGCCAAATGGGTCGATCAAAGTGTCGCCCCGCTGCAAGACCTCATCCGCGAACGCAACATCGGAGCGATCTACTCCACGTACAGCCCGTCGGCCAACCACCTGCTCGCGCTAAAACTAAAGCAAGCGACTGGCCTACCCTGGATCGCCGACTTCCGCGACCTATGGACCGATGATCTGCGGTATCGAGAAACCGACCCGAAGCGTCACCAAGCCAACCTGCAACTCGAACAATCCGTCCTCGAACAAGCCGACGTCGTCGTCGGTGTGTCGCCATCGCAGACCGAAGTGCTTGCCGGCAACGTGCCAGACCAACGGTCGAAGTTTACAACGATCACCAACGGTTTCGACCCAGCCGACTTTGAAAACATCGCCGCGTACACAAGAAACCCAACGCGCCCGTTCACGTTGTCCTTCGTAGGGCGATTCGATCGACAACGTGCCGACGACGATTTATTCGTCGCGCTGCAGCAGTTCGTTGATGTATTGGGTGAAGAGCGCGATCGATTCGTGTTTCGCATCGTAGGCGAGTTCGACGCATCAACAGATCGCAAGTTGAGGGAAGCGGCCATCCCGTTCGAGACAACCGGATACGTGTCGCACCAGGAAGCGATTCGCGAGATGTGCTCAGCCGACGCCCTGCTACTCACCACGGACCGCGGCGGCCCAAATGCGTCAACGGTCATCTGCGGAAAGATCTTTGAATACCTAGCCAGCCAAAGACCAATTCTGACCGTCGGCCCCGAGGGTTGGGAAGGTCAACGATTGATTGAATCGTTCAATGCCGGCATCACGACATCATGGGACCCAAGTCAGATCGCCAAGGCGCTGCGCACTGTATATGAAGCATGGAAGGCTCAGTCCCCCAACGCCGGCGCAAACCAAAATGACCTGGAGTCCATCAGCCGGATATCACTAACAAGCGAGTTCAGCCAAATCCTCAACGAAGTACGTTCATACCAATGCGCCACGTAGGGTGGGCCGTGCCCACCGGTTCGATCTATATGTCTTCAATCGGATTATCGACGTCGCCAAGCACCGCACGATGCCGCCCCAACAAACCAAACCAGACTGGACGGCTCGGGTACGACCGTCACCGCAAACCCGCGATCAAGTTCAACAGACACAGTTGGTGGACCGTGCGTGGCGTCGTTAGGACTTTGGTCGAATTCCCAATAGACGATACGGCCTCCGTCTAATTGGCCTCGCGTCCCGATCGGTAACGCGAAAGTCGGATAATTCATATAACTCAAGCCCCAGATCTGATCAAATGGTATGTCCACAGACTCCCCGGGCTCAAGCTCTACGGCATAGTCTCCAAATCCATTTCGAATGAAAGGATCATTCGGATCCGTGTCAGGATTGAAGTACTCAATCGGATTGTATTCAGTTACGAATGGCCAAGAGGTTCCGTACGATATTTCTGGAATGAATCCGCCGATACCGCTCAATTGCACTAACTCTGCTCCATTGTTGCTGAGTCGGCCCCAGACAAGCAGTGGCTCTCCAATTGGATTCCATCCGTTGAGGTCGTGCCAGAACGTCTGCTCAACGGTCAATTCGGTGTCGCTCAACAATTCCAGTGAAAGCTGATAGGCGCGAGCGGAAGGCACGCTCATGAGCATTCCCAAGACCACTATGAGTATTCTTGTTTTCATAAGTCACCGACTCCTCTCTCGCAAGTTTTCAACTGCGTCATACCGAATACCAACGCCAATAGGATTATCGGCAATCGATAGGTTTGGGCCGAAGCTTGAACCCATATAGTGGGCACGGCCCACCCTACAAGCACGTTCCAAAGTTCATCTGGCTTTATAAAACCACTCGTGCAACTGCGTGTCGTAGTCTGTAAGCATCGTGTTGCTCCCCTACCAAGCCGCTGTTCCGATGCCGCGATACCCATGGGCGAACGTGTTGCTGATTGGCGTCACTTGTATTGTGTCGCTCGTCGCCATTGCGGATTCGGGTGTGTTTGACAGCCTCGCACTTGGACAACGGCACGTTCCGCAGGAATTAATCGATTTCCCGATTCTTAAGACGCTCCCTGAATACACGCGAATAACTCCAGTTCACTATCAAACCGCCGGGTACTTTACCTATGGATTCGTGCATGGGGGCATTCTTCATCTGGCCGGGAACATGCTTTTTCTGTTTGTCTTTGGAAATGCCGTCAATGCGAAAATCGGCCACATTCGTTATCTGATTCTCTACCTCCTGCTGCAGGCGATCTCTGCCGCCGTGCAAATTCGATTCATCGATTTTCCCTTGCGCATCTGCGGCGCATCGGGTGCGATCTACGGCATCATGGGAATGTTCATCGTACTCTACCCACGCAACGACATCAGTTGCGCCTGGTTTGTGTTCTATCGCCTGAGCGAGCATTTCGGCTCGTTCGAAATCTCGTCAAATTGGATCGTCCTGTATTGGGTCACGTGCGATGTGGTCATGCTAAAGCTGGAGTTGGCCGGCAACGTAGGTGTCATCGCCCACTTAGCCGGATTCACCTTCGGCGCGGGAATCGCAGTCGCGGCAATCGTCGCGCGTTTGATCGAGTCCGAACACAACGAAGAAAACTTGCTCGAAGTATTGGGAATGCACGGGCGGTGGCAGAACGTTGGGAATCGTTAATCCAATTTCGCTGACCGACAATAAACGAATGAAGCAAGAATGGTGCAGTCGTGCCTATTTCCCATCCGGGTCAAAGCCCCAGCGCGATTTGGCATAGGCGGTGATGACTTCGGAGAGGGCTTGTTCTATGGTAGGTTGATCGCTGCGGAAGAATTCGCCGGCTAGGACTTGTCCGGTGATCAGTGCGGTGTAGGGGCCTTGATCGCTTCCGGCGCGGTGTTCGCCGTCTAACTTCATCATGACCACCGCACCGTCGGCACGAAGTTTCTCTAAGATTGGCATCAAATCATCGACGCCCTTCCAGTCGGCTGGCATCGGTGGAAGACTGAGAAAGCGAGCCAACCTCGGCATGGTGCGATTTAGCTTCGAATGATTCTTGGCGTTCTTGCCCATCAAGTCCCTCTCGCGTTCATCAGCATCTTGTTGCCGTCGATCAACAAAAAGCATCGCCATCAACACGATTCCGCCCTTAATTGTATCGGCAAATCGATTTCAGTACGATTGTTGCTGATCCATCAAGTGGGAATCGGGGCGTGCGATGGTGCAATACCGTCTTCGTTTGATGGGGAATGGATCACCGTCTTCGGGCCAAGATCGGTGGAAACGATGGCTAGTTTCACAACTGGAGATGCGTCATGAGTTTGTTGGAAACGATTTTGGGGGCTGGCGGGGGTGCGCCGGTTGAGAAGTTGGGCGGTCAGTTTGGGCTGAAGGGTGACCAGGTGGGTTCGATTCTCAAGCAATTGGTGCCCGCGCTGAACGCTGGGGTAAAACGCAACACGAAATCGCCCGATGGGTTGGCCTCCTTACTTGGGGCATTGGCGAACAAAGATCACGATCGCTATCTCGACGACCCCGATCTGCTCGAGAAAGATGACACGGTCAAGGAAGGCAATGGCATTCTCGGCCACCTTCTCGGCAGCAAAGATGTTAGCCGCCAACTCGCCGGTCGGGCGTCGTCCGAAACTGGCGTCGATGCGGGGATCATCAAGAAGATGCTACCGCTCGTCGCGACCATGGTGATGGGTTCGATGCGCAAAGAAACGCGGCAACTCGGCGCCACCGTGGAAGAAGCCAGGCAGAAAGGCAGTGGCAATCCGTTGGCCAGCTTCCTCGATGCAGATGGCGATGGTTCGATCGTTGACGATCTGTTTGGGATGGCCAAGAAGTTTTTCTAGTCGAATTGAAGACGAAAAATCGACGGCTGCGAACCACTAGCGTCGGCGGCGGGATGGCTTGAATCTTCCGCCCAGTGTGCGACGCACCTGGGTGGCGGGTTCGCCGTCGGCATTGGAGTTGGTTTGCATTCTGCCCGCGAGAACTTCGCCGGGTGATTGGGCAGGCGTCGTCGGTGCAGTGGATTGTACTGGCGACGGTTTGTATCCGTCGTAGTGAATCTCTTCGATCTGAGCGTTGATCAACATTTCGATATCGGTGAGCAGTTTGCCCTCTTCGCGGGTGACGAGGCTCACGGCTTTTCCGCGCTTGCCCATGCGACCGGTGCGTCCGATGCGGTGCACGTAGACTTGAATCTCGGGCGGCAGGTCATAGTTGATGATGTGCGTCACGTCGTGGACGTCGATGCCCCGCGCGGCTAAATCCGTCGCCACCAAGACCTTCAACCGATTCTTGCGGAATTTATCGAGGACGGCTTCGCGCTTGCTTTGAATAAGATCGCCGTGAATCTCCATCGCACCGAAGCCGGCTTTGTGCAATCTTGCGGCGACTTTGCGGGCGGCGGCTTTCGTGTTGGTGAAAACGATCACGCGATCTGGCTTGTCATTTTTGAGAATTGCGTTGATCGCCCGATCTTTATCGCGCCGCTCCGCCGTCATGAAGAACTGATCGATCATGTCGACCGTCAGGCTGTCGCGCGACACGTTGATTTCGAGCGGGTCTTTCATGTACTGCTTGGAAAGTTTCCGGATCTCACCGTCAATCGTCGCCGACACAAACACGGTCTGATGGGCGGCGCGAATTTGACCGAGAATCTTCTTGATGTCGTCGCGGAAACCGATGTCGAGCATTCGATCGACTTCATCGAGCAGTGCGAATTCGACGTCCTGGATCTTGAGATATCCCCGCCCCATCATGTCCATCACGCGGCCGGGCGTTCCCACACAGAAGTGCGGCTTCTTGCCCAACTGATGAACCTGCGTTTGAATCTTCTGACCGCCGTATACCGCAACACACCGCAGCTTGGCAAATTCGGCGATGCGCTGCAATTCGCCAGTCACCTGCACTGCAAGCTCGCGCGTGGGCACGAGACACAACGCCTGCAACCCCTTGTTGCGATCCAACCGCTGCAGCGTCGGAATGCCAAATGCGGCGGTCTTACCCGTACCGGTCTTGGCCTGACCAAGCACATCGTGGCCAGCGAGAATCTTCGGGATCATCTCGGTCTGAATGGGCGAGGGTTCCTCATAGCCGATTTTCGCGAGGGCTTTGAGAATGGGCGTTTCGACACCGAGATCGGCGAACGGCTGAGGAAGATTGGGATGCTTCTGCATGTGACTCCAATACGTTTAACTACGAAACCGAAATCATAGCAGAGCGGACGCATTCACGCCAACAACCCAGCCCCGGATGACGATTTGCTCATATAGTGGATCATCGTGAGCTGACCGAGGTTAAACAGCGTGTGCCCGACAACGCTGGCGACGATCGACCGCCGCCAAAGCATGAATAACGTCCAGATAATCCCCAATACGGCCAACGGAATCGCCATGATAGCCTCTTGAATGTTGATGTGCAGAACACCAAACAGACAGCCAGCAATCAAGACCGCCGTCGACCAAGTCCCCGTCATGCGGCGAAGGTGGGTCACCAAGACGCCCCGAAAGATGGCCTCTTCCCAAAGTGCCCCCAACGACATCATCAACGCCAACATGGCCGGATGCATCGGTGGAAGCATCTCAAGGACACGCTGGGGGTTTGATTCCATCTGCTCGATCGACTCGGGCCACACGACGTATATGACACCGATGACCATAAAGTGAGCGGCAAAACTAATCACCGCGACGAGGACGCCCCACAAACAATCAATGCGCCACCGCGAAAACGAAAATCCGATCGAAGCGGCTGAACATGATGAATGCCACATCAAGCCAACCGCGATCCCCACAAGAGTCAATCCAACCGCAACCGTGATCCCCAATGGCGCGACCTTCGATTGAGTCTCTGCGTTGTTGATGTCTCCAGCATTGAAGATGCGAAACACAGCGATCAACACGGCCAGCATCAACATGTATGCCGCCACCAAAATGGCGAGATGGGCGGCTGCTTTCGATCTCGAAATCGACTCGAGTAGCATCGGGTTGGGCGGAATTCGGAACTCGGAGGGACCATCGATCGGCGTGGCGACGGGGACGAATGATTCGTCATTGTCGGTGAATTCATTCAACGCCATGACGAGGGTTTACCGGTTGGAAATCGTAAAGAGTTTGAAAAGATCAGTCGTCGTTCAACTGAGCGAAGACATCGTCGGGAATGTCCACGTTGGACGAGACGCTCTGCGAGTCGTCATGATCTTCCAACGCATCCATGAGGCGCACAATCTTTTTCGCCGCATCAAGATCGACCGCGACGGTCGTGTCCGCGACCATTGATATTTCGGCGGATTCGATGGGAATATTGGCGGCTTCGATCGCGCCCTTGACCGTTAGGTACTCATCCGGCGAGCAGCTTACCTCGTGGCAGATCGGACCGGAATCGATATCCTCGGCGCCGGCTTCCAGCGCCAGTTCCATGATCTTATCTTCCTCAACAGCGGCGGCTGCAATCACGATGACACCGCGCTGCTTGAACATCCACGCGACACTGCCAGCCGCACCGAGGTTTCCCCCCGAGCGTTCGAAAATCTTCTTGATCTCTGGCGCGGTTCGGGCACGGTTATCCGTCAACGCCGAACACATGACAGCCACCCCGCCAGGCGCATACCCTTCGTACAGACACTCTTCATAGGTCACACCTTCGAGGCCACCAGTGCCCTTCTTGACGGCTCTTTCGATGGTGTCGCGGGGCATGTTCGCCGACTTGGCTTTATCGATAGCCAAGCGCAACCGTGGATTCGCTTCTGGATCGCCTCCACCCATTTTTGCTGCGACGGTAATATCACGCGACACTTTGCTCCACGCCTTGCTGCGTTTGGCGTCGGTCGCGGCTTTCTTATGCTTGATTGTGGACCACTTTGAGTGACCTGACATCGACTTGATTCCCTCTTATCTTTGCATTGCCATTCGCCGGCATCGCTCCATTCTTGATCGATACCGCGACGGCGTATTTCATCATCCGAACATGGTCATTGAGTGACCGAAGTTTACTCTGATTCCGACTTTTCGACGACTGCCGCCACCTCGGGTTCGCTGCCGTTTTCCACCGCCTTTAACCTTGCCTCAGCGTTCTTGACCGATCGTCGATCCGCGTCGCTCGCCGGTGGCTGTTCAACCCTCTTGCGAGCAAGTTCTAGACCGTCTTTCCAGGATTGGGTAGCCGCTTCCTTCTCGCCAAGTCGCCACAACGTATCGCCCAGGTGTTCGTAAATCACGGGGTCGTCGCCGGCCAATCCACCGCGAGCGAGTACGAGCCAGCGCCTTGCTTCGTCGAACTGCCCCTTTTTGTAAAGGACCCAACCGAGACTGTCCAGATAAGCGCTGTTTCTGGGCGAATCGCCGACCGCAAGGCGAATCATCTCCTCCGCCCGGTCCAATTCGATGCCAGCATCAGCCATGGTATAACCAAGATCGTTGTGTAAGCCCACGTCGGTAGGATTAAGCTTGAAGTAGGTCTCAAGCGTCTGGCGGGCGCTGTCCAAATCCCCCGCCTCCTGGTGGGCGAATGAAAGCAGGCTCAGATACATGAACTCCATGTCTTTCATTCCGGCATCGCGGGCTTGCTTGAGCCATTCATTCAATCGCTCGATAGCCTCGCCGGCCCGGCCACCATTGATCAGTACCCGTACCAACGATTCCCGCAGGATCGCGTGCAAGCCTGGATTGGTAGCCGCCGCGTCGGCATTGACGGCCATCATGTCCTCAATCACTTCGATGGCATCATCGAACCGACCGCTGGCCTCGTAGGTCAACTGAAGTTCAATGAGAAACATCTCCTTGAACACGCCGTCAACGGCGCTATTCTTCGCGATCGCCAGCGCTTCATCGTACTGCTCTGTGGCTCTCAAGAATCCAATCAAACAGATTTGCAACTGATCGTTCTGTGGGTCAGCCGCAAGGGCATCGACCAGTATTTCCAAAACCTGGCTGCGCTGTTCGGGAAGCAAGTCTTGCCAAACATCACCTAGGTCGCCACGGGCGTATCCACCGTGAATGTCCGTACGCCATCGCCGGATCAACTCCATCGCTCGATCATGGCGTCCCCATTCCTGGCATGCCTTGATCACATACTTGAGCACCGCCGGATTGTCGCTCTCCTTAACGCGCCACGCCTCCATTTCTTTCATCGCCTCGGTATCATTCTTCAAAGAACGATGCGCCGAGATGATGTCAAAACGAACCTGCCTGACGAACGCAGGGTTGAGGCCCGGCTCGTCGATGAGTTTCCGCCCGTATTCGATCGCCTCTTCAAATCGTTGTACCGTCAGAAGCAATTCGAATTGGTTCAGCTTCCATAATCGACGGCGCGGGTGGCGCTTCAACAACTCGCCCTGCAGTGCCAATGCTTTGTCAAACTCGAGATTCCGTTGCCGACACTCCATCAACATCGTGTTCGCTTCCACGTGATTCGGGGCCAACTCAAGCGCGGATTCAACCACCTTGATCGCTTCCTCCCAGTTCGACTGCTGGATGTACGACATGGCAATCAACTGCAACGTGTCCGCATCGGGTTTTGAAGCCGCGATAGCCTCTTGGAGTGTCTTCCTGAATCGATCATAATCGGGCGAACGAGCGTCGAACTCCAATGCTGCCACGCACTGCGCCACGATCGTCGGAGACGCACGATGGATCCGAAGCTTTTGAATCTGTTCGGCAGCCGCCCGGCGATCACCGCCATCAATATGACTCAAACACAACTGACTCCGGGCTTTCTCATTGAAGGCATCAATGCGGATAATCTTTTCCAATTGCCGCCGCGCTGCCATTGGATTTCTATCAACGACGTACAATTCGGCTAGAGCAAGCATCGCGTCGACATTGCCCCGATGCAGCCGGACAGCCGACTCGAAATGCCCGATGGCACTTTGTGGATCATCCAAACCGCGATAGGCCTCGCCCGCGATCATCTCCAATCGAGTATCGGGATCCAATCGGAACTTCTCGGGCATGGCAATTTCGATCGCCTTCTCCCATTCCCAACGATCCAAGTGAATCTGAGCCAACCCCACCCGTGCGGCGACGAACGCAGGCCGATTTTCCAACGATCGCTCCAACCAGACCCGCCCGGCTTCTTCCTGATCAAATGCGAGCGCGATGATTCCCGACACGAACGCATCGGCAAAGTCACGCTGCTCGTTCAGGTCTGCATCGGCGAGCGCCGAAAGGTCGGAATCCTTGTTGGCGCCGGCGTGATCTCGAATCCAAGCTTCGACGTCCGTTGCCGCTTCGGGTTGCTTGCGAACGGCGTCAGCCATGGCCTCGACCGCCACGTCGCAAGCTTCCGCAATGAGAAACACCTGAACTGCCGCCTGAATCGTTTCCGACGTTGGCGACGGCTTGGCCAGTTGATCCTTCATCAAACGAACGGCTTCGTCGCGGCGATCGAATTCGATCAACGCGTTCGCATAAGCCATCGCCACCTTGGGACTGGCATCACCGGTTTTGATCGCAGATTCAAATTCTTCAACAATTGCATCGGGTCGATTCTGGTGCTTGTATATCGCCATCAAGACATCAATGGCTTCCGGCTGGGTCGCCATCGCCTTGCGGGCTTGTACAATCGCGGCATCCATGTCGCCGGCGCGGGCGAGCAGCTTGGCGTATTCAATTAGTTCATTGCCTTCCAAGTCAAGATCATCGTGAATGGACTCAAAATACCCTACAGCTCGAGCGTAATCGCCCAACTTCGCGTAACCCCATCCGAGTTGCTCGAAGTCGTGTTCATGATGGCGAATGAGTTTGTAATACAGATTCTTATGTACTTCGATTTCGGGAATGTAGATGAATGACCGGGCCGTGATGGATTCATGGATATCAATAGCGGCTTGTATGTATCCTTCCTCGAGTAGCAATGCGGCCAATTCTCCTTCAGCCGCATACAAGAACATTCTGTTTTCAATGAAGCTGGAGCATGCGAGTGCTTTGCGATACTCGAGGATCGCGGATTCGTTTTCAAATCGACTTGCTGCCAGTCGACCTAGAATGTAGTGACAGGTGACGTCATCTTCTCCGATCTTCAGTGATTCTCCGGCGTGTTTGCGAGCTCGTTTGTAGTCGCCAGACTGCCACGCGGTGAGTGCCATCGCCCGTATGATCCGCCGATCTCCCGGCGCGATGCGCTGAGCCTTCTCCAATTCGATCAGGGCTTCGGTATAGCGCTCCTCATCGCAAAGGGTCGTCGATCGATCCATTGCACGATCGGCCCTCTCCGGAAGCGGATCATCACCAACAACAACTTGCGTGATTTCGACCACCGGCGTCAGCGCATCGTAAGACAAATGCGCTTTTTGAGGGTCAAGTGTGGGTGGGGGTTCACCAAAAATATCTTCGGTCGGGGTTGGATCGGCTGCATGGGTCGCGGTGGTGAACATGACGCAACCAACGAGTGACATTATCGCGGCTAGGCGATTTCGACTTGGATTATCTCTCATCATACCGACACTCCTTGCGACACCACTACCCTTGATCGGCGTGCGACCAAACACGTGATTCCATCATCACGGAACGCGAACCAGCCGACCACCCTGCAATATTTAAGGTCGCCGGCCAGCAGAGACCAGCCCGGGGAGAGATACGGAAACGTTTGGGTTGGGAACTACTTCTTGGCGGGCGATTTTTTCTTCTTCGTCTTGGCTTTGGTGCCAGACTTTGCCTTGGCGGAATCTTTGGTCTTGGTGCTGGCTGCCTTTTTCTTTTTCTTCGTCGTTTTGGCAGTACTTGCTTTGCTGGAACTTGTCTTTTTCTTGGAGGTTTTGGCCGATTTCGCCGTTTTGGTGGCTTTGGACTTTCCGTTGAATGCGAAACTCTTCGAGCCTACGATCGCATCGAGGTCCATGCAAAAGTCCTTCGCGTCGGCTGAACTGACGTGGCGCTCAAGAAAGGACTGCACTTCGGCTCCTGAAGCGTTGGCATCGACGAGGTCGTTCTCCTTGAGAAACTCAAGGGAGACATCGTTGACCGGAATGGCGTGCCCACCAAGACTCCACAGCATGACCGACGCCATCGCATATGGGGTCATCCCGTCGAGTTCAGACAGATACGACTTCACCTCGCGCACGCCCTTCGACGCAAGATGATCGAGCGAAATCGTGTACTCCAATTGGTACACCGAGTTGAGGACCGTGAGCAGCGTTTTTGCACGTTGCACACTTTTGGGAATGTGCTTGCCAATCGACGACGACACTTCTGCCGGCGTCGAAACCCGCAGCTCGTTGTAGTCCACCATGTCGTCGAGAATCTGCGACAGCGCTTTCTCAGCCCGGGCGAGCGACGTTTCCTGACTGAGTACGCCCAATATCAACTGCTCGACGGCGGGCCGAACGTCTGGCGGTTCATTGGTCCGCGATCCGCGAAACTTCGCATACGCCTGCTTGATTTTCTTGGCATAGAGAGTCCCATTTTTCATGGTTGGACTCCATTGTTTGGTTCAATGCTGTTACTTGGATGGGTCTTGGCTATTTCTTCACCCACAATTTCATCAATACCTGCGCGATCTTCGTTGAGCATAGCCTCGGTCGATTCGTTGTCCTCTGAATCCTCAGGCGGCGGGCCCATCTCCGCAGCATTGTGGTTGATGATCTCCATGATCTCGGCGGCTTTCTTGATCGAATGGTCGCTGACGAAAGTCAGGTGCGGACAGACGCGGGCTGTCACGTTCTTAGCCACCGCCCTTTGAATCAAGCCCTGGGCGCTCTTGAGCCCGCGCATCGTGTTGCGCTGCTCTTCTTCGCTGCCCATCACGCTAACGTGAACTTTCGCCAGTTGCAGGTCGGGTGCCACTTCGACGCGGGTGATGCTGACGAACCGGCCAATGCGCGGGTCGTGTACCTTGTTCGCGATCATGTCACTCACGATCGTACGAATCAGGCTGGCCATCTTGTCTGTACGAAATGATTTCATAAATGCAGGGTCAACATTCTTCGCAACCGATGATCCGACGCCACTCCAAACATCAATCGTGGCATCCCATCAAACTTGCTAAAGAATTTCCTTCTCAAACGACAGTAGTGTTGCAACCGAATCCGTCTGGGCCATTCCGACGATCTGATCAAAGCAGCCGTGGATCAACTTGGCGTCGTTCGACACCATCGCCACAGCCAACCCCGCCCGCTGGCGAAGTTCCTGATGTTCGACCTCAGAGACCGACACGTTGAATCGATTGGCAATGCGCTCCTTCAAACTCTTCACGACGCGCCGCTTATCCTTGAGCGACTGCGCTTCATAGATGACCAGCTCCAACGTTAATACGCCCAAAACCATGTTCAGCTGGATTCAAACAACAAGGCTGCGCACCGATGGGTTACGCAGAGAATCGTCGCGGTCACGGATCAATCCTTCGCGAAATGACAGCCCCCGACGCCGGATCAATACGAAACAGTCGATAGCCCCCATTCTCTGGATTGCGGTAGCTAAAGGCACCGATTCGTTCCAAGGCATCCTCGACGTATGTCATGTCCGCACCGGTGACATCATAAAATTTGAGCTCGCTCTGTACCTGGGCATCATCAAATCCGAACCGTTTTTTGCTAGGTAAATACTCCATCGTTTCCTTAGGTCCCAAGTCCCGTGGCAGAAATAGCGCCGTCGTCGATTCCCAAGTTTGACTATCAACTTCGCATTCGAAGACGCGAACCAAGTGCAGCGTACCCCGCAACTTCTCAATGCGCGTCGCCACGCTGCCATCTGGAACGAAGTACCTTCGAATTTCCTGTTCGATGCCAGGCACACCGTCCTCAATCTTGCGTCGCAAATCCTTGTATCCGAGAAGGTCCATCAATTCTGCATCATTGATCCGGATGGCCACGGCGATCGTGTGTTTCCCCGGATTCAATCGAAGCGCCCGATTCGTTCGTGCGTTCTTGTTGGCCATCGGATCTTCGAGAATCGATCCCGTTACCGATGTCTTTGGCAAATGATAGATCCCAGCCCCCGGCGGAACGCTGCTGACGTAGACACCTTCCTGCTTGGCGCTGAGCGATTCCGTCAACAACCCCCTTCGCAACGCCGCTACCGGCTTCCTGTTGACCGGCGTGTTGTCGACCACTTCGTTTACCGGCGGCTCCGACGTGCCCCCCGTCAAGCTCTGATACAAACCGGGCACGTATTTCATTCCAACAAAGGCCACGATGATGACGACGGCCACATAGGTCATCTTCATCGCAATATCGAAGGGATCAAAAGCAGCCGCGGGCTTGCCTGCGGCCAGCCGTTTCTCCTGGCGCTTCTTGACCTTGTGGAACTTCTGCCCCACCTTCGTCGCCTGCGCATCGTACGAACCCGTCTGCTCGACTTGATCGAACAGAACGTCAAGGTCGTCCTGAGCCTGGCGCGTCACCAACGCTTCCTTGCCACAATACGAACACCGAACGATCTTGCCGGAATCTTCATCCCGAGCTCGAATGGTGTGGCCACACTCGCCTTTGAATTCGATCATGCGATCATCATAGCCCGAAAAAATTTCGCGACACTGGTATTTCGGCACACTGATATACCACCGGCAAACTACCGAACTACCCTACATACCCATTTTCTATACAGCTTTACTACCTGACATGTTCGTATGTGTCAGCATTTCAAAATTGCGACTGTTTCTTATGCGTCAGCCTCCGCGCTGGCGACCGAGTCTTCCAGCGTGCGGGCGATTTTGATGACTTCGTAGGTTTCGATCGTATCACCGGCTTTGATGTCATCGAACCCTTGGAGACGAATACCACATTCCATCCCGTTGCGGACTTCCTTAGCATCGTCCTTGAAGCGGCGGAGCGACTCAAACTTACAATTATCGCGGATCAACACACCGTCTCGCAGCACTCGGGCCAAATGCTTGTTGTTGATGATACCTTCACGAACATAACTACCAGCCACCAGCCCCAACTTGGAGATCCGGAACAGTTCGCGAACCTCAGCCGACCCACGCGACTCGACTTTCTCATCGGGTACGAGCAGGCCTTCAAGGGCTTTCTTGATATCATCTGTGACGTCATAAATAACCTTGTAGTTCCTGACGTCGACGTTTTTCTGCTCGGCCAACTTACGCGTCTTGGATGGCACCGACACCCGATAGGCGATGATGATCGCGTTGGATGCGTCGGCCAAGTGAATATCGCTGTCGGTGATTGAACCGATGCCGGCGTGTAGCACATTCAAACGCACTTCGTTATCCGGGAACTGCTGGAGCGTTTGCACAAGCACATCGACCGAACCGTCCACGTCGGCTTTGACAATGACGGGAAGCTCTTGAACGTCGGCACCACTGCGCATCTTGACGAGATCTTCAAGACTGCGGGCTTTCTTGACGGATGACCGCGCGTCGCTGACCCGCTGGCCTTTGACTTCTTCGCCAACCTGCTTGGCCCGCTGCATGTTTTCGACAACGTAGAATTCGTCGCCCGCAGATGGCACTTCGCTCATGCCCCACAACTCTGCCGGCATCGACGGACCTGCCGACTTGATCGACTTGCCGCGGTCGTCGCGAATCGAACGGACCTTGCCGTATGCGTTTCCGCAAACCACAACCTGTCCAACCTTCACCGTTCCGTCGCGCACGATCACCTGCATGACTGGACCCGCACCCTGGCGGTTCTCGGCTTCAACGACGACTCCCGTCGCCGGAATCGTTTTGTCGGCTTTGTATTCGTGGAGGTCAGCCAGTGTCGAAAGATGCTCCAACAATTCATCGACGCCTTCACCGGTGGTCGCCGACGTATGGACGACATCGGTATCACCACCCCAATCACCAGCCGGCGTGAGGCCATGCTCGGTCAGTTGGGTGTAAATCTTCGTGACGTTCTGCGTACCCAGGTCGATCTTGTTGAGCGCGACCACGATCGGCACTTCCGCGGCTTTGGCGTGGTTAATCGCTTCGATGGTTTGCGGCATGAGGCCGTCATCGGCAGCCACCACCAGCACGACGACGTCAGTGACTTGCGCACCGCGTGCCCGCATCGCCGTGAATGCTTCGTGACCCGGCGTATCGAGGAACGTGACCGAAGCATCGCCAACGCTGTAGTGATACGAACTGATATGCTGCGTGATGCCGCCGTCTTCACCGTCAGCCACGCGGGCTTTTCGGATACGGTCGAGCAAACTCGTTTTTCCGTGATCGACGTGACCAAGGATCGTGACGATTGGCGGTCGGCGTTCGAGCTTCTTGCGCTCGAGCGCTTCGTGCTCTTCTTTGACCTTATCCATGCCGGTCTTCGCTTTGACGATCGTCAATTCGACGCCAAGTTCGGTCGCCACCAACTCAGCCACTTCCGTTGGGATCGTGCTCATCACCGAAAGCATAAGCCCATGATCTCTTTGGAAAATCGGGAACAATCGCTGAAACGGAACGCCCAACGCCGCACAGAACTGCTTTGCGGTGATCGGTTCTTCCAACTGCGCTTCGGTAATGGGCGCGGCTTCGACACGTCCGCCACGACTACCACCTTTGCTGCGGGCTCGGCGCGAAACAAGTTTTCGACCCGTCGCACCACGCAAGCGAGCGCGGCGTTCAGCCAAGTCCTGATTGTTCCACTCGCTAAGCCGCTCGCCCACCGCTCGCACGTTCAGACTCTCGCGACGACCAGACATCTTGCGGGTCGACTTCTGCTCGACGGCTTTTCCGGCACCACCGCGCCGCTTAGCGCCACGATCCGACGGAGCGACCGTGTCACCAGGACTTGCAGCCGGTCCTCGTGCCGCAACGCTTGGCGTCTCCGTCGTTTTCGCACGACGGGGACCGCGCTTCGGAATCGTGTATTCTTCAGGAGCCTCGTAACGAACAACGCGCGGACCTGAAAGCTTCGCCGGCGCGGGAACGTTCTGTGGACCGGCTGGCTGAACATTTTCAGCTGGCTCCGGTTCAGACGGTGCTTCGTCAACGGGCTCATCGACGCTTGGCGGTTCGGCGACGGGCGCCTCTGCCGCAACGTCCAACGCGCCTTGCGACGGTGATTCCGTCTCAGCTGCGGTGGTTTCCACCTCCGCTACATCGGCGACCTGCTCGGCTGATTCCGGCGCGGCGACGGTTTCAGCCTCCACGGCAGTTTGAACTGATTTCTTCTCAGCCGCGGGTCGGGTTGAAGTCGAAGCGTCAGATTGCGCTGCATCCGAATCAGATTCGGCAGATGTCTCCGGAGCGTCGAGTTCGGCGACAGCCGTTCCCGTTTCCGAATCACCGCCAGCAGTCGTCGCAGTTGATTTCGCTTTGGCTTTGGCTTTGGTCTTCCTCTTGACCTTGCTTCGCGCTTTCTTGAGATCCACCTTGGCCGTCTTCTCGACGACGTGGATGTGCGCCCCCTCGCTGAACCATTCGCGCACGGTGGCTTCCAACCCCGGACCGAGCGTCGACATGTGATTCTTCAGCTCGATTTCCTCGGCGCGGCATTTGGCAAGGATATCTTTACTCGTGACGTTCAGTTCCTTTGCAAGGATGTGAACGCGCATTTTTTCAGCCAAAACACTTCTCCATCAAACCCAATATCAACCGGGAACCACCAATGTGTAGCCACCCGGGCACTTCTGTTTCTTACTCAGCCTGTTTCTTATTCAGCCTGTTTCTTATTCAGCCTGTCTCTTATTCAGCCCGTTCAGCGACAGGATCTTCGCCCACGGTCATATCACTTTTGACAATGTCAGCCTCAGAGTCGTCACTCTCGGCCTCAGAAACTTCTGAAGCAGCACTCTCTGATTCGACGACGCCTTCCGAAACGACGCTTTCTGTTCCGTCACTTTCTGTCGAATCCTGAGCATCTTCGGCTTCGCTCTCGCCGTCAGCTGCGGTATCTGCCGGAGCGTTGGCGGCAGCTTCGGCACGTTCGGCTTCTTCTGCGGCTGCCAGTTCTTTGGCGGCTTGCTCTTCAACCGCAAACCGTTCGGCTGCCGTCTTGGCTGACTCAACCACAACCTTGGCCAACTCTTCTTCCAATTCCAACTCGTTGACCAGCGGTTCAACACCAACTTCTTCAATGTCCGCAAGGTTGATGATGCCCATCGCCAAGAACTTCTCGATGAGAATGTCATCAACGCCCTCGATTTCTCGAAGGGCACTACTCATCTGATCGATGCCCTTGTCGTAATCACCTGGCGTGACAATATCGATGTCCCAACCCGTCAGACGGGCAGCCAACCGAACGTTCT
>BQJS01000037.1 GCA_021604825.1 Phycisphaerae bacterium
GTGAGAGAGAACCGGAAAGAGAGCAGAACTTAGTCCTCCAGATTGGAAGAGTCGGAAACCGCAAGAAACGTTTTGATTCAGCAGCAAACGAGCATGAGAGAGCATTAGTCGCGCAGTCAAGAAACAGCAGAAGTGCAAAAGAGCCGCCTTTGCCGCGGCCGACCTGTCCTGGGTGGACAAGTCGGTCGCGGCCCTTTTTTTGCGCCGACCTTGCGAGCGTAGATGATGTCTCGTGAGGTTTGAAGTGACGGATGCCAATGATGTGTTATCGTGTGCGCCGGTTTGGTGATGAGTTTGTTCGGGAACGATGGCGATGCGCTTTTGGATTCGCATGCACGATTGGCCGCGTTGGAAGCGGTGGAGTTTGAAGGCGTTGGTATTGGCGCTGACAATCTTGGCGGTCTGCTTTCCGCATCCGTTGTTGCTCGCGCGACATCTCGGGCATTGGAGTGATCCCGATGCCATGATTGATCCGGCGGCGACGCGACTCGATCCGCTTGTGCCGGAATTGATGGGTGCCCTGCCCGCCGAGGCAACCCGCGAAACACATCCCAAGGAAATTCTTCGGGCTGTTGAGTTACTCGTTTACAAAAAACTACCCTACGCATTCGATTGGGATACCTGGGGGATGGCTGACTACATGCCCACAGTTGACGAAGCGCTTGAGATGGGGCGCGAAGATTGTGACGGGCGAGCAGTCGTGGGCGCGAGCCTCTTGGAACGGATGGGATTTGATGCGCACCTTGTAACCAACGGTGCGCACGTTTGGGTATCGACGCCCGAGGGCGACACGATGGGCCCGGGCAAGGTCGCAACGATCAGGACGACGCCGACGGGTGTCAAAGTAAACTGGCGCGGACTTTGGACGATGCCCCGTATCATGGCCGTGAATACAGCCCTCTTTCCGCTCGTTCGGGAGTTGATTATTGCAGTGGTTTTGTGGGGCTTGATCCTGCACCCGTCGATGCGGCGACATCGCGTGGTGGTCGTGGGGATCTTCCTGATCGGGGCGCTGTTTCTGTTGCGATCGGGCGGTAATCTTCAACGTGGGGAATCGATGTTGTTGGTCTGGAGCGGGATACTGGCTTTGATTGGTGCGCTGGTTTGTAGCCGGTACGGCGGACGGCGACCTGCAGAGACTGCAACGGGCGTGGCGCATGATGAGGACCCAATCGCCGGTTGACGTTCTTGCAGGATACGAGTGAATCATAGAAACTCATGAGCACAGTCGTGATAAGATTCTAAATAACTGTAATATTAAGTAACGGTATCGCCTGTCCGTATAGGTCGCCGGCCTGTCTTGGAAGATCTCATGACCAATCATCCGCAAGTGAACGTCGTCTCCCATCCGGTCATTCAGCAACGTCTTACGTTGGCCCGCGACAAGACCACCAAGGTCGAACATTTCCGAACGCTTTTGTCGCAGATTGCCAGTTTGATGGCGTTTGAACTGACGCGCGATTATCCCACTGTGGATGTGGAAGTTGATACGCCGCTGGGCCCATGTCGCGGAAAGAAGTTGGCCGTCGAGCTAACGCTGGTTCCGATCTTGCGGGCGGGGCTGGGTATGACCGAGGGAATTCTCCAGTTGATTCCCGAGGCCCGCGTCGGTCATTTGGGTTTGTATCGCGATGAGAAGACCTTGAAACCGGTGACCTACTACAATAAGTTGCCGCCGGATGTTGCCAAGACTGAAGTTATTATCATTGATCCGATGTTGGCTACCGGCGGTTCGCTGAATGTCGCGATCGACACGGTCAAGCAAGCCGGCGCGAAGAGCATCAAGATACTTTGCCTGGTCGCAAGCCCCGAAGGGATTAGTGCTGTCACGAAGCTTCACCCCGACGTATCGATTTACACCGCCGCCATTGACGACAACCTCGACGAACGCGGCTACATAGTGCCTGGTCTTGGTGACGCGGGAGATCGGATATTTGGTACAGCGTAGCGTCTGAGCAGTATCCTCCGCCCCAGCCCATTAGCATGCGCCTGGTATCAAATCACGTTGCTTCAGGCATCGAATCATCCGCAGATTTCACTTCATGCGATGTTGTGGTCGTGAACTCGTATCTGGTACCATGTGACGGGCCAACGACTTGCCTGTCGGAGGGCCAATTCAATTCTCCCGGCGGGCATTATTCGGCCCCATCTAAATGCGCACGGTGAATTCGCAATTGGGTATCAATTCCAATGGTGCGGTGCCCGTAAGACGTCGTTTGAGACAACTGGCATTTCCGAATTCACGAGGAAAGTGGCAATGGATAAACCCGTTATTGTCGGACTGTGTTTCCCACAACGAAATTTACGCACAAGCCGGGCTGCGGAGTTGATGTTGGCCGCGTGCCTTCTTGCAGTTTCTCCTGAGGTCCGCGCGGCAGACTGCAATTCCAACGGTGTTGAGGATGCAATCGAAGTTGCAACCGGGACCAGCGCTGATTGCGATTCAAACGGCGTCCTTGATGAGTGCGAAGGAATTCTATTCGTAGACGACAGCGCAACGAACGGACTTAACGACGGTTCTTCGTGGGCCAATGCGTACGTTTACTTGCAGGACGCGCTGGCGGCGGCTGATGTCGATTGTGCGATCAGCCAGGTCTGGGTGGCGGCTGGGACTTATCGACCGGATCAAGGGATCGCGCAGAGTCTCGGTGATCGCGGCGCAGCATTTCAGTTGCAAACTGGATTGGCGGTCTATGGAGGATTCTCGGGAAACGAGATTCAGCTTGGAGAGCGCGACGTTGATGTTAATGAGACGATCCTGAGTGGCGACCTACTGGGTGACGATTTGCCAGATTTCGTCAACGATAGCGAGAACAGTTTTCACGTTGTGGTTGGTTCAGGAACAGATTCAACGGCGAAGCTTAGTGGATTTGTGATCACTGCGGGGAATGCAGACACTTGGCCGGATAACCAAGGCGGTGGTATTTATAACGAATCGGGCCATCCGACTCTCGAGCGTTGTAAGTTCGAAGCGAATTGGGCTGCACATCCAAACACATTCTTTGGTTGTGATGGCACCGGTGAGGGAGGTGGAGGGATGGCCAACAATGGAAGCAGTCCCTTTGTAGTCGATTGCACTTTTGACGGGAACCACAGCACCGCATGTGGCCCTGGAATATACAATTACAATCAAAGTAACCCCGCAATTGAGAACTGCGAGTTCCGAGAGAATCGGTTGGTTTTTGACGTGGCAATGGCCCCATTCGGAGGGGCTGGCATCCACAACGATAACAGCAATCCAACGGTAACGAACTGCGCCTTCGTCGAAAACTACGGTGGGTCAGTTGGAGGAATGCACAATGAACAGGGCAGCAGTCCGACTGTAACGGATTGCGTATTCACTGGAAACCAGTATGGAGGAATGGACAATCAGAGCAATTCCAATCCCACCTTAAATGGCTGCGATTTTCTGAGGAACCTTGGAGCTGGTTTGAGTAATGTGGGCAGTCATCCAACCGTACGAAACTGTATGTTCTCAGCTAATACCATCACGGGCATGTTCAACATATCAAGCGATCCCGAAGTAGCCAACTGCATGTTCGTCGGGAACGGATCGTCAGGTTCTGGTGGTGGCGGAATGTATAACATCGGTAGCGATCCGTACGTAACCAATTCGACCTTTAGCGCGAACACAGTCGACACTCTTGGTGTGACTGGAGGCGAAATGCTCAACGCAGGCAATAGCAGCCCTGTCATCTCGAATTGTGTATTCTGGGGTGATACGCTCGACCAAATCGTAGCGCTGAATAGCAATCCTATCGTCAATTACTGCGTGATTCGAGGCGGGTGGGGTGGCGCTGGCGGTGTGGGCATCATCGATGCTGACCCGCTGTTCGTGGACTCAAACGGACCAGACGACATTATCGGAACGGAAGACGACGACCTGCGGTTGCAGCCGGGTTCACCTGCAATCGATGCCGGTGACAATTCAGCCGTTCCGGTTGGCGTGACGGTAGATCTGAACGGTGATGCGCGATTCTCGGATGATATCAATTCAGTCGACACGGGCGTCGGGCCGCCACCGATCGTGGACATCGGGGCGTACGAATTTCAAGCGAGATCAGTGCTCTATGTCGATGCAGATGCGACAGGTGGCGCAATCGATGGGTCGAGTTGGGCCGATGCCTATGTATTCCTTCAGGACGCTCTGCTGGATGCGTCAACGAATTCGATCACCAATCAAATTTGGGTTGCGGAGGGAACGTACGAGCCTGATGAAGGTGCGATGCAAACAGCCGGCGATCCATTTGCGACATTTGAACTGCGAAGCGGGCTTGCGTTGTATGGCGGTTTCTCTGGAACGGAAACCGAACTGAGTCAGCGCGACCCTGAATTGCACATTTCCAAGCTCACCGATGGCGGACCGAACTATGGCATTTTGACCGCAATCGGAGTGGATTCGGCTGCGATTCTGGATGGCTTTACCGTCGCAGACGCAAGCTGGGGGATGTCTATTGAGTCGAGTAGTCTATGGGTTAACGATTGCAGATTCGATAATCTGAGAGTCACGGCGATGGAGAATCGTTACAGCGAATCGACCATATCCAACTGCCAATTCTCAAACAACGGGTACATTCCTGGAACGTTCGCCTATTACGGCGGTGCGATCTTCAATTACCAAAGCGCCCCATACATTGTCGATTGTCGCTTCGTTGGGAATCGCGCGCCGTGGGGAGCCGGTATCGCAATCTCCGACTCGAGCCCGATTATCGACAATTGCGTCTTTGAAGACAATCTTGGCGAGGGGGCTGGGATTTATGTTCGGGCGGATTCCAGTCCAATCATCGTAAATTCAAGTTTTATCAGCAACAGAAGCAATCGGGGCGGAGGAGGAATTGCCAGTGAGCTGGGAAGCCAGCCGACGATTCTGGATTGCATGTTTCGTGAGAATGAGGGCGAACATTTTGGCGGGGGGTTATTTTGCGACGATTGTGACGCGCATGTAGATCGGTGCCAATTCCTGGGAAACAAGTCTCGATATGGTGGAGGAATTCATTGCAATTCCGGATCGATGCTCTTAGTGAACAGCGTGCTTAGTGGCAACATGGCCGATTGGTACGATACAACTGACGGTGGTGGGTTGTACTTCACCTCTTGTCATCCAGAGTTGGTTAACTGCACTTTCAGCGGGAATAGCAGTACGGGTAGCGTTGGCTTTTCTGGGGGTGCGATTGGGGCTGCATCGCAAACCTTCAATGCATCCAACTGTATTTTTTGGGGTAACCAACCCAACCAATTTGGGGGAAGTTTTGGTCTCTTTGTGAATAGCATCGCGCAAGATACCAGCGGATTCGGGGTCGTTTCTGTCGATCCGATGTTCGTCGACGCCAATGGACCAGATGATATTGCTGGAACCGAGGACGACGATCTGCGTTTGTTGCCTGGATCACCGGCGATTGATGCTGGAGACAATTCGGCTGTGCCCGTTGGTGTGTTGGTCGATCTGGATGGTCATGCTCGGTTTGTGGATGACGTATCGACGGTTGACACGGGTGTTGGTGATTTGCCGATTGTTGACATCGGTGCGTATGAGTTTGTACTTGGCGATTGCGATGCGGATGGCGATGCCGATATCGATGACCATGTTATTTTGGACGGCTGTTTGACGAACCCGGATCAGGCGTTTGGGGTTGGTTGCGCTTGTCTTGACTTTGATGCGGACGGAGATGTTGATCTCCGCGATTTCTCGTTATTTCAGCGTGGATTCTTCGAATAGCGCCCGGTTTGGTATGAAGATTGCTCGCGAAGTTTTCGGACGCTACGGTTCCGAAATCGCCGGCTTTTTGTAGTCGTGATGAGCTGGAGCAGTGCAGTATCATTGACGGTCATGGTTAGGAAAGATTGAACCGAACCAATTGATTTGTCGTCTAAGCCGGACTTCTGGAGGACAGTTCATGTGTCATTCTGCCCATCGCGAAATTGTCAATGAACGCCGCAATCGGTGTTTGTGGTTGACGTTAGCGATTGCAGTTGCATTGGTGTTGCATTCAACCGCTCCGTGTACATTGGCTGCCGATTGCAACGGCAATGCTATTGACGACCTTGTCGATATTAGCACGGGAGCCAGTCCCGATTGTGGGGCCAATGGTATTCCGGATGAGTGTGAGCCTGATGGGGTATGCGTTTCGGCTTGCGATCTTGTGGTGCTGGACGAAAACTTCAGCGGTTATGTCAGCTCTGGGGATCCCGACAATTGGTTTGATACAGAAATCAACTCGGCGACGGTCGAGAACGACACGCTATTTAGAGATGTCATGCTGGGTGGGCAGGCCGTTTTCTCAACGGATTTACCGCACGTCAACATCCACTCGCACTATGTTGGGCCGAACTCCGCTGATCTTTCCAACATGACCTATACAGGGCGAATGCGCCTGACGCATGACAATGGTGGCATTGGCGTGACGTTCCTTTCGCAGTTCAGTGATCAGCCCACGTCAACGCATGAGTATCTACGTCTCCGCCGAGCCAACTACTCCACCGAGGCACGCACGTTTCACCTCGCGCCGGCCAACTTTGACAATCTGGTGGGCGATACGGATTCGGGCGTCGATCCGGCGATTGATACCTGGTATCGCTTTCGCATCGACGTCGACACAACCGGTGCCGAGATGCGCATCCAAGCCAACGTGTGGGAAGATGGCCAACCCGAGCCGGCTGGATATCAAATCGACGCAGTTGATCCCAGTGGCCAGCATCCCACGTCAGGTACCGTTGGCGTCTGGAGCATGGCCGACGGCATCAAGTATTGGGATGACCTCCACGTCGTCAGTCGCAACGCACTCGTCACCTGCGATGATCTGGATGCCTGCACAGTCGGCGATGTGTGTTCGAATGGCGTGTGCCAAGGCGAGCAGGTTGATTGCTCGCATTTGGACAGCGTTTGTACCGTGGGAGCGTGCAACGCGATGAGTGGTGTGTGTGAGGCGCTTCCGGCCAATGAGGGCGGCGGCTGTGATGACTCGAATAACTGCACGAACGGCGACGCGTGTACTGCAGGCGAATGCTTGGGAACGCCGGTGGATTGCTCTCCATTGGACGATGCGTGTTTGGTGGGTACCTGCAATCCTCAAGACGGATTGTGTGATGCTGTCCCAACGAACGAGGGCGGTGCCTGTGATGACCTGATCGCCTGCACTGCAAACGATTCCTGCATGGATGGCGTGTGCTCGGGCGAGTTCGTGGATTGTTCGCATCTTAACGACATCTGCGTCGTTGGCCTCTGCAATTCGAGCAACGGGTTGTGTGAAGCAGTGCCCACTAACGAGGACGGGGCGTGTGACGATACGGACCTTTGCACGACTGCTGACGCATGTAGTAATGGTGTTTGCGTCGGAGTTGCCGTCGATTGTTCGACTCTCGATACTGATTGTATCGTTGGTATATGCAGTCAGAGCAGTGGCGAATGTGAATCCGTCGCGGCAAACGAAGGCGGAGTGTGTAGCGATTTGGACCATTGCACGACCGGCGATGTCTGCATCGATGGCGTGTGCTCCGGAACGCCGCTGGACTGTTCGCATTTGGACATTGGTTGTCTTGAGGGGGAATGCGATCCCGTAACAGGGGATTGCGAGTTGCCGTTGGAATCGACCGATTGCGATACCAATGGCCAGCCCGATGTATGCGAATTCCTTACGTTTCCGAATTACCAGAAGTTCGTCGCCAGCGACGGGGCGGCAGGCGATTCGTTCGGCGTTGTTGCCGTCGATGGGGACACGGCTGTCATCGGCGCTCCCGGTGATAATGATGATAGAGGGGCCGCCTTTGTGTTCCGTTTGATCGACGGCACGTGGCAGCAGATCAGGAAACTCACTGCAGACGATCTTTCGACGAATGATGACTTTGGCACCAGTGTCGCAATCAGCGGAGGCACGATCGTTGTCGGTGTACCGGCCGGTGATGGAGCGGTAGAAAACAGCGGTGTAGCCTATGTATTCAGCGAGGGCGGTGGTGATTGGCAACAGGTCGCAAAGCTCGAAGGCAACGACGCAAATGAGAGTGACTACTTTGGCATCAGTGTCGCGATCGACGGAAACACTGCGATCGTTGGTGCAAACAATGACCGCGACCTTGTTCCTGTTGGCGGATCTGCATACGTATTTCGCGAAGTCGGCGGTCTCTGGCAAGAAATAGCAAAGCTGACGCCCGACGATGGTGTTCCTGCTGAATTTTTTGGCACGAGCGTGGCGATCGATGGGGATACGGCCGTCATTGGTGCTCAATTTGGCGGGCCAGATATTCGCACGCGTACTGGGTCAGTCTACGTTTTCCGCGAAATCGGAGGCACCTGGCAGCATATGACGGAGTTGCTTGCCGACGATGGTGCGGCTTACGACGGGTTCGGATTCAGCGTGGGTATAGATGGCGATCTTGTGGTGATGGGTTCGCCATATTCCGGAATCGGTGGCGCGGCTTATCTGTTTGAAGAGGCAGCCAGCAACTGGCAACAGATTCGGAAGCTTACTCCGCCAGATCTCAATTCGTCCGAGCAGTTTGGTCTAAACGTCGCCATCGAAAGAAGCCTCCTTGCCGTCGGCGCGCCGGGTGACAACGAGAACGGTGAGAACAGTGGTGCCGCTTATGTGTCGCGCCGGTCCGGTGTTGATTGGTTGCCGCTGCAGAAACTCACGGCGGCTGATGGTGCAAGCAATGATAAACTCGGCACGACCATTACAATCGCGAGCGGTTTCTTGCTTGCTGGCGCGCCTGGCGACGGTAACAGCAGAGGTTCAGTGTACGCGTTTGAAGTACTGGACTATGACTGTAACACGAACGGTGTATTGGACGAATGCGACATTGAATCGGGCGTTGAAGCCGATTGTGACCTCAACGGCGTTCCGGATGTCTGCGAACCGTTCGGCGAGAACAGCCAAGACTGCTCATGCTTGGACGACCAGTGCGTCATTGGCGTTTGCAGCTTGGAGAATGCAACGTGCTCGACGATTCCGGCGAATGAAGGCGGATTATGTGACGATCTTGATGCGTGTTCGCCCGTTGATGTCTGTGCCGCCGGAACTTGCATCGGGATGCGGACGGATTGCAGTTCAAACGCCTTGCCGCCCGAATGTCCGACGATGCTCTATGTTGACGACAGCGCCACCAATGGGCTCAACGACGGGTCGTCTTGGGCCAACGCATACGTCCATCTTCAGGATGCCCTGGCCCAAGCGGAGCAATATTGTGGCATCAATGAAATCTGGGTGGCAGCAGGCACGTATCGGCCGGACCAGGGTGGCGGGCACAATCCGGGTGATCGCGACGCGACATTCCAACTCTTCAGCGGCCTTGAGGTTTACGGCGGATTTAACGGAACTGAATCGACGCTGGAAGAGCGCGACATCGAGAGCAATGGCACGATTCTGAGTGGCGACCTTTTGGGCAACGATGTTTTCATTGCTTGCGAGGACACCAGTCCCGATTGCGATGCCGTCGGGGGTAGTTGCAGGCTGGGGCGTTGCCTTTTTGGAACACCGTTTGCCGACAACGCGATCTCGGTGGTCAATGGATCCGGAACTGATTCAACAGCCACGATCGATGGGTTTGTCATTTCGAATGGATCTGCACATGGCCAAGGCGTCGTCGATTCGGGTGGCGGAATGACGATCGTCGACGGAAGCCCCCTCATTTCCAATTGCCAATTCAGCGACAACATGTCAGGAGAGCGTGGCGGGGCGATAAGAAATGACTCTGCGAGCCCGACGATCATAGATTGCAAATTCATCAACAATTACGCCGATTACGAAGCCGGAGCGATCTACAACGGCGATGGAAGCGCGCCACTTATTGTCGATTCCAGATTCAGTGGAAATGCATACTCTGCTGTTGTAAACGAGTTCAGCAGCCCGACGATCGTCGGTTGCACATTTGAAGGCGGCAACCTCGATGATGCTAGGCGAGTAGACAGCACCTTTAGTGATGTCTTTATAGACGATTGTATCTTTCAAAACTCTGTGGGGGGAGCCATTGAGGCTGGCGGTTGTGACCTCATCGTATCGAACAGCGAGTTCATCGGGAATAGTGCGTATTTGGGAGGGGGAGCAATTTTCCTGGGTAACAGCTATTCGATATTACCGAACTGCCGCTTTGAAGATAACGATGTGTTTGGCGGGGGCGGGGCTATTGCCGTCAGTAGTGGGAGTACCTTGATTGAGAAGTGCGTGATGCTCAACAACGAGTCGGAATATGTTGGAGGAGCGCTGGCTGCAAGGTTTGACTCGAACCTGAATGTGTATAGCTGCCGATTTATTAATAACACAGCCGCGGAGGACGGTGGTGCGATTTGGTCTGATTATTACGGAAAAATCGCCAACTCCAATTTTGTCGGTAATCATGCGGGATTCTTTGGGGGCGCGATTTCGTCGTCCTTTGGATCTCTTACGGTCGTCAACTGTACCCTCTATGCAAACAGCGCGGTTTATTACGGTGGAGCTTGGTCTGGTACGATGAGTCTTAGAAATAGTATCGTTTGGGGAAATACTCCCAATCAATTTGGCGGCACCAGTTCATCAAGTGCCCACTATTCCATCGTTCAGGGAGGGGCGGCTGGGTTGAGCGCTATACGCGTCTATGATGAAAACCCTCTATTCGTTGACTCCAATGGGCCAGACGGCATTGCCGGAACGGAGGACGACAATCTGCGTCTTCTGCCGGGATCTTTGGCGATCGATAGCGCAGATTTGTTTCACCTGCCTGATGAGATTGTAGACGATTTGGATGGCCACGATCGAATTGTGGACGACCCGCGAACGCCTTATACGCCAGGGCCTTTTGCGCATGTTGGGATTCTGGACATCGGTGCGTACGAATTCGTGCTGGGCGATTGCGATGCTGATGGTGACGCCGACATCGATGACCATTTCATATTGGACGGCTGTCTGACGAGTCCGGATCAGCCGCTTGGGGTTGGTTGTGCTTGTCTTGATCTGGATTCTGATGGCGATGTCGATCTTCGCGACTTCGGTTTCTTCCAGATGGCGTTTATTCCGTGACTTTCTGTGACGCTTGTCGATCGTAATTGCTCATTCATTCTTGATTCGAGCCGCACCATGACCATTGTTTACATCTGCTTACGCAGCGTGCGTAGTGGTCTGCGCGTGTGGATAATTGTCATTCGAGTACCTCTTTGGGGGCATTTCTTCCGAAAGCGTTGTAGACTGCACCTTGTTCTAGAGTGCATTCGCGGCCACTGTGGTTGGTGGGGTCCGTTGTTCTGAAGATACACGCAATTCATTTGCTGAAGGAGGCAATTCGATGAGATTCTCATTTCGTAAGGTGGCGGCTGCGGTTTGTTTGAGTGCGGTCATGTTGGTTCCGTCAGCGCTTGCCGGGACAGAGACGAGCAAAGTAGCGGTCTTTCATTTGGACGGCCCGCTGATGGAACGCCCGATGGGCGACATTGGTTTCTCGTTCGGCAATCAGCCGGAAACGCTGAAGGGTCTGATCGAGCGAATCCACAAAGCCGGCAAGGACGATTCGATCAAAGCGATCCTTATGACGGTCGGAGCGCCGGGCATGGGCTTTGGGCAGTTGGAAGAACTGCGCGAAGCGATGCAGACTTGCGGCAAGCCGGTCTACGTACACGTCGACTCGCTGCAAACGGGAATCTACACGCTTGTGTCTGCTGCGAAGCACTTGAGCGTGACGCCAACCGGTGACGTGTGGTTGCTCGGCTTCTACACCGAGGGCCTCTACCTGCGCGACATGCTCGGCAAGATTCACGTCGAACCGGATATCGTTCACATCGGTGATTACAAAAGCGCCGGCGAGACGCTTTCGCGCAACGGGCCGAGCGAAGCCGCAGAAGCCAATATGAATTGGTTGCTCGACGGGTTGTACGACGGGATGGTCAAGAACATCGCCGACTCGCGCTTCAACGGTGACACCGCTAAGGTTAAGAAGATCATCGACAACGCTCCGTATACGGCCGAGAAGGCGTTGGAGTTGGGCCTGGTGGATTCGGTGCAGCATCGTCAGGATTTGGTCGCGGAGTTGAAGAAGCGCTACGGCGATGATCTCAAATTCGTTCGCGGTTTCGGCAAGAAGTCCGGGCCCGATATTGATTTCAACAATCCGTTCGCGATCTTCCAGGTGTTCGCAGACTTAATGTCCGGTGAGAAGGAATCCAAAGATCCCGCCATTGCGATCGTCTACGTCGAAGGTGCGATCAGCACGGGCCAGGATGAAGTCAGCCCGTTTGGCGGCAGCAGTGGGGCTAAGAGTACGAGCATTCGCAAAGCCCTTGATAAGGCGACAGCCGACGATTCGGTGAAGGCGGTTGTGCTTCGCGTGGATTCGCCGGGTGGATCGGCGCTCGCCAGTGAAATTATTTACGACGCGACGCGTCGCGTGCAGGCGGCCGGCAAACCACTCGTGGTGTCGATGGGTAACGTCGCAGCCAGCGGTGGTTACTACGTGTCATGCGGTGCCGACAAGATCATCGCTGACCCGATGACCATCACCGCGTCGATCGGTGTGGTCGGTGGAAAAATCGTGACCACGGGCATGTGGGATTCGATGGGCATTCACTGGCATCCGTATCAGCGTGGCAAGCAAGCCGCAATCATGAGTACCGCCCGCGCGTGGAATGAAGACGAGCGTGGCCGCATCATGGGCTGGATGAATGAAGTCTATGACATTTTCAAAGGGCACATCACTGAGCATCGCGGAGACAAGTTGGCCAAGCCAATCGACGAGATGGCTGGCGGTCGCGTATTTACGGGAAGCCAGGCGTTGGAGCTTGGATTGGTTGATGAGTTGGGTTCGATGCGCGATGCAGTGGAGTCGGCTGCGGATTTGGCCAGCCTTGGTGATTATGAACTCAAAGTCCTGCCCCGTCCGAAGAACATCTTTGAGATTTTCGGCGATGAATTGGGCGGTAAAGAGAGCGACAATGTTCACGTGTCGTTTGCTCCCAAGCAGGGACTGTTCTCTTCCAGTTCGCCGCTTATGGATATGGTGTTGCCGATGCTGAGTTCGCTCGATCCTCAGCGGGCCGCCGCCTTGGGTACGGCGCTGACAAAGTTGCAGATCCTCCACGAAGAGAATATCGCCCTGATGCCAGCTGGTGATTGGGTGGTGCGCTTGAAGTAGAGCGGAATCGCCGCTTGGTTTGAAGAATTATCGATAAGAATCACGCCCGCAGGCTTCGGTCTGCGGGCTTTTTTTGTAAAGGGTTGTCCGGGGCCCGTTGAACTTGCTGGCCGATGGCTGTTACAGTCTCTGAATTCAACAATTCAATCCCTTGGAGGAGGATCATAAATGCGTTTCAAAATGGGCGTGATGACCTTGGTGGTGTGTGCAGCGATCGTGCAAGCTCGCGGGCCGGAAACCTGGACGCAGCTTTCATTGGATACGTGTGGGGTCAATCAGTTTCTCGCCAATCATCCCAACGACGACGGGCGGGGTGTGGTGATCGCGGTTTTGGACACGGGCGTGGACCCGAGCATTCCCGGCTTGACCAAGAATCCAGATGGTAGTGTGAAGGTCGTCGATGTCCAGGACTTCAGCGGTGAGGGTGACATCGATTTGCATGTTGTTCGCCGCGACGATAGCGGCAAAGCGATCGTCAACTACGAAGATGATGGGGCTGCGATTTCGTACGCTCTGCCGAAGAACTGGACGGATGGTGCAGGTGAGCGCCGCTTCTGGTTTGGAAGTCTCGACGAGAAGAATTTCGTGAACGCGTCGATTCCGGACTTGGACGACAACGGCCGAACCGATGACAAATTCGGGATCCTGGTTTCGGCGATGGCCAACGAAGGCGACGACCAAGCCGTCTGCTATGTAGATACCAATCACGACCGCAGCTTCGCCGACGAGGTTCCGCTTCAGAATTACAAATTGGCGTATGACTCGTTCACCCTGTCTCGCCCCACGCCCGAGAAACAAATTGTGCCGCTGTCGTTTGCGGTGAACATCTTCCTGAACAAGAGCAAGATCGTGTTGCACTACGATGACGGTGCCCACGGAACGCACGTCGCAGGGATTGCTGCCGGATACAAAATCAACGGGCAAGAAGGGTTCAATGGCGTCGCCCCCGGTGCGAAGGTCATCAGCTTGAAAATCGGAAACAACGCCGTCGGCGGAATCAGCACGACCGACGCGAAGAAAAAAGCGATGGAGTATGCCGCGCGGTATTCGCGCGAACATGGCGTGCCGGTGATTTGTAACCTTTCCTACGGCGTGGCCTCCACGATCGAAGGGCGCTCAGCCATCGACACGTTCATGGATGACATTCTCCACAAGTATCCTGATCTGACGCTTTGCACATCGGGCGGGAACATCGGCCCGGGTCTTTCGACGATTGGTACGCCAGCTGCATCGGCGGCTGCGATCACCGTTGGGGCATTGTTGGCACCGGACTCAGCCCGTGACGTGCAAGGGTATGACTTAACTGCGCCGGTTCCGACGACATTTACATCACGCGGCGGTGAGACAGCCAAGCCCGACATTGCGACCCCGGGTTGGTCCACATCGACGGTTCCGCGTTGGACCATGCGCGGTGACTATTGGAGCGGGACCAGCATGGCCAGTCCGTACGCGGCGGGTCTGTGTGCCTTAATGGTCAGCCACGCCCTCAACGCCGATTCAAGTGCGACGGTTCGTTCGTGCGACTTGAGAAGGGCGCTGTGCGATTCGTGCTTGCCGCTTGAAGATGCGACGCCGCTTGACGTGGGGTTTGGTTTGCCCGACGCGACGCACGCTGCAAAACAGTTCGCCGAGTTGGCAAGAGTTGCCAAGGATGATCCGGTTATTGGGTACGACATTTCGACTCCTTGCCCCAGTGCGTACAAGGGGACTGCTCCGGCTGCGTATTGGCGCAGCACGTATTTCCCGACCGAGGAACCGCAAGTCTTTACGATCAAACCGATCTTCGCGCCAGGGACCGATGGTTCGGCGAAGACTTCGTTCACCCGCAAGTTCACGTTGCGATCGGATAGCTCGTGGTGCCGGTTGCGTCAGGAAAGTGTTTATCTGCGGAGCGTTCAATCGGCCACGGTGTATGTGGATTATGTCGCCGATGAGTTGACCGAGCCCGGCGTCTATGTGGGGGCCGTTGACGCGCTCGTCGGTGAACAAGTTGCTTTTCGGATGCTCAATACGGTCATCGTGCCACATCGTGTTACTGCAGAGACGGGTCATTCGCTAAGTTTTAAGCGGCAAACGGTGAACGGGTGGACGACCAACCGGCATTTTGTCTCCGTACCGCCAGGGGCCAGTGCGATGGTCGCGAAGTTGTCGGCTCCCAAGGGCGAAGCGTCGAAGGCGTCCATCGAGCGGGTCTTCGACCCCAATGGGCACCAGAGTCGCAAGCGCGGTAATCGATTGAATTCGGCTGAGGGTAAACGCGAAGTGATTTGGACGCTTGATGATGAATTGATGCCGGGTGTTTGGGAACTTGATGTCGTTGCTGATCGGCCTGACAAGACTTGGCCTTACGATTTGGACGTGCGGTTCTTTGGTTTGCATGCGTCCGCCAACCCGATCACAAAATGGGCCTCGAAGACGAAGGGCACGGTGACGGTAACGAACCAGTTCGACACGCCGTTGTTCGCTTCAACGGAAGGGCGAATCGAAGGGTTTCGCAAGACGGTCGAGGACAATTTCAAGGGGCTTAAGGATGAACTGACCTACGACATCGACTTGGGTGATGCGTACGATTCGGTTCGGATCACGCTGCAGATGACGCACAAGGACTACGCCGAGACGACCGACATCGGCGTGTCGATCGAAGATGCAAACGGAAAGAACATTCTTGATGCCGGGTTCAACGATCACGAGTATTCAAGGACGGTATCCAAGCCAGCAGCTGGCGGGAAACTGAAGTTGAAGATTCTTGGGTCGTTTAGCATCTCCGACGATCAGCGCAAGACCCCGATCACCGTCAAGATCGATCACTTGCTCGCAGAGCCGATAGCGCTAGAAGTGACCCGGGGCGACTTGACGAGAGTCGACTTTGTGCCCCACGTTCCGATCGAGGTTGAATATCAACTCGATGGATCGTTGCCAAAAGCGCCGAAAGACACGCATCCGGTGGGCTACATTCAATTCAGCGAACGGAGTAGCCACGAGTCCGCACTCAGGATTGAAGTCGATATGAAGGACGATTGATCTCGGTCAGCAATCGGATGCATTGATGACGCCCGCCCTCAGCGAGATTTCTTGCTTGGTGTGCCATTGATTTGCAGCACGACGCATTCGCCGGCGTCGAGTTTTGCGGTGATTCTGGTTCCACGGACGGTGATCTTTGGCGCAGTCGGGGCAATGTGCATCAGCTTTTCGACTGTCGGCCGAACACTGCCAACTCCGGAAATCTCCGTACGTCGCGCACGGGCGTAGTCGAGGTTGGCGATCACCATCAGGATCGTGCCGGCTGCATTTAACCTATAGGCAATGCAAATAATGTGTCGTGCGTTTCCGTTAACGATTGGTTCGAGCGATGCCTTGGGATTGGTGAGGGTTTTGAGAAACCTCCTGCGAAGAGCGGTTGCGGTTTCGATTGTGTCGCACATTGCACCGGCTCCTCGATTGGTCCAATGCAGAATGGCCCTGTCGAAGAACGCCAGCTTGCCATGGTATGGGTCGCTCTTCGGTAGCGCGAATTGATCTTTGGCGTTTGCATCCAGCCCAAGGTTATGCGGTTGTCGTTCGTACACTTCTGCGCCACTGTTGATCATGGGTACGCTGTTGGGAAGCAAGCAGTTCAGGACGGCCATCTGCGTTGCGTACTTACGCCCACCTGTTCGCGTGACCGCACGCGGCGTGTCGGGAGATTCTGCCGACGCAAACACTGGGAGTTTCAACGGCGCGATCTTCTCGATCATTTCGTGCAACTTGCCTTGTTGCGCTCGCGGTTGCATCCACCAACTCGGTCCGATCATCAGGTTGTAGCCAGTCGCCTTTGCTTTGGCGTGATTTTCAGTGCCGAGGTCTTCCGCCACGAAGCAGAAATCCGGATCGCGTTCGCGCGGTTTTTGCAGGATGCGGGCTTCGAGTTCGCGCGGGAGGGCGTGGGCCATGTCGATGCGGGCACCGTCGATGCCGAATTTCTGATAGAACGGGATGATGTTGGCCAGCTTGTTCCAAAGCGTGCGGTGCGGCTTTTTGCCTTGAAATATGCTGGATTTGGCGACATCGAAGTGAAGGTATGGCGGCTGATCGGCCGGATTGGGCAGGTACTTCTTAGATTCGGTCGGGTGGTCGGCGTATAGGCGAAGGTACGTCACGTCGGTCCATGGTGGCTGGGGATCGTTGATGACGTCGGTGTATCCGGGTGTGGTGGTGACGCCGAAGGTTTGGGCGATGCGGCCAATAAGGTCGCTCTTGGGTTGAGCTTTTTCGCGAGCGACAAATTTCCGCCATTGCTGCGGATGTGTTTTTCTCGGGTCAAATCGAAAGCGTTTGAGATGGCGATTGGCTGCTGGCGAATTGTAAATGTCGCCGAGTTGGTTGGGGCTTGGGTTTTGGTATTCGACGCCATCGATGTACGGCGCGGCGAAACGTTTGTCGCAGCGCCGGTCAATCCAGTAGAACCACTCGGGGTGGTCGAGAATCCAAACGTGGTCGCGGGCCACCGTGCGCGGGGCAAAGTCGATCAGCACGCGGATGCCCAGCCGATGGGCGCATTCGACGAGCAGGTGAAACTGATCGTTGATGTCGCCGACGAGCGGGCCAAGCGTGACGTCGTCCTGCGATGGGTCGAGTTGAAGAAACGCCTGCGTTGCGTACGGGCAACCGAGTTCACCTTTCCGATAGGCGCTACTGACTTTGGACACGGGCAGCAGATACAGTGCGTCAACGCCGAGGCGTTTGATGTGCGGCAAGAGCAGAATCGTCTTACAGAATGAACCCATGTCGTGGAACGGTTTCGCACCGAGCGTGCCGTCGCCGTCGTGACCCCAAGCCGTCGCCGAGCGGATCAGCATGCCATAGGCAATCGACGTTCGGATCCAATCACCGCCGCGACGAGAAACCTGTTTTTCGCCTCGTCGAACTTGGGACAGGCTCTTGCCGCGAACTTTACGGGGTAGGTCTGACTGGGACTTGATCCAATCGAGCAGCGCGGAGAAATAGCGCTGCGGATCGACAGCGCATTCGCGACCCACCACTTCGACGGGGCCATCGTAACCCCAGCAATTCCAAAGCTTGGGAATGCGATACGATGGATCGCCAGCTTCCTTGCGGCGAGCGGTGAGTCGATTCTTCATGGTGCGATTTTTCCGAGTGGGCCTCGCCAGCGTCAATCCTTGACCGGTTTGCGGATGGCATCTCGAACGAAGGCCGTGATCTTGGCTTCGATCCCGTCGACCTTGCCGAACATGTTGGTGCCGTGGATACGCCCCGATTCGACGATCTCGCCGGTGGCGTTGTCAGCCGACTTGGAGAGGGTGTCGGTGGCTTTGCGTTCGTCCTCGGTGGCGAGTAGCAAGATGGGGCGCGATCCGGTCTTGAGAATGTGCTCGGTCGAATCGACGCCGAGATACTTGGTCCCGGGCGTCATGCACACGATGGCGTCGACGGATGCTTCGCGGGCCATCGTATCGATCGCGACGCTGCATCCGACGCTGGCCCCGACCAGAACAAGCATTTCCTGGTCGACATTGGGCTGAGTTCGCACCCATTTGATCGCGGCTTGCACGTCTTTGTGCATATCGTTGAAAAGTTTCGGATCGCGCTGGTTGACGCGGTCGGCGAGTTTCATGCTTGCAGGTTCGGTGCTTTGACCATGACCGCGCATGTCGATGGCCAGGACGGCGAAACCGGCTTCGTGCAATGGCTCTACAAGCGGTGCCCAAGTTGTTCGATCGTGCTTGTACATGTGCAGCAAGATGGCGACAGGTGAAATCGCTCTGCCTGTTGGCGGATAGTAATCGCCAATGATGGTGATGCCGTCATCGGTCTTGAATTCGGTTTGCTTCTTCTGCAATTCGTTTGGCGATTCTGCTTGCGACTGAATCGCGCAGGATGAAAGCGTCAGGAAGCCCGCCAGGACCAACGTTGTCATGCGACGTGCCATGTCTTTTCTCCAAATTGCGTCACGCGGTCTCGAACGTCCACGCCGTCTGAATCATAATCGCAAATGCGTTCGCGTCCTAATCGCCTAAGGGACTCCGCCGGTTCATAGCAACGCGCCATCCTTTGCGGAAAATGCACGGATGGCATACGATCAAATAGAGTTTGTGGATAGAAAAAACATCGAATGCTCGTCCAAGGAAGGCGTTAGATTTTCATGAAATACATGCGCTCGACTCGTCTCCGTGTCGGAATTCTGCTCGTCGTTGGTGCGTTGATACCCGGATGCCAATTCGGCCCAAACGCCTTAAAAATAGGTCAATCGGAGTACAGCGACGCGCTTCGGGTGGCCACTTCCGAACAGATGCTGGTGAACCTGGTGCGGATGCGCTATCGGGATCTTCCTGTTTTTCTGGGGGTCACGAGCATCGCGACTCAGTTTCAATTTGATCAAAGCGGTGAGGCTGTCGGCACCTTGAATGAGAACGTCGGCACTGCGGACAGTCTCAATCCCAACGTGCTGCGACTGTCGGGGCGGCTTGGCTATTCGGAGAAGCCGACGATCACTTATTCGTTGCTTGGTGGCGAAGCGTTTCTGCGCCGCATGTTGATGCCGATTTCGGTCGAAAACATTTCGTTGTTAGCCGAGTCGGGATGGCGGGCGGATCGTGTGCTGCGTTTGTCAGTCGAAGCGCTGAACGGATTGCCCAACGCGCCGACCGCGTCGGGACCAACACCGGGGCGTGTCCCGGAGTATGAATCGTTTGCCGAAGTCATGGGCTTGATCAAGGACATGCGTGCTTCAGGTGCGATGGGGATCACGTTTATCCCGCGACGTCAACAGATATCGTTTGACCTTCCGCGCGAAAAGGTGTCGAGTGGCGATCTGATATCGGCGGCCAAGTCGGGCGTCGGATTCGCGTCTGAGAATGGTGATGATCGTGCCAGGCTTGTGACGATGCGGCGCGTGCTGGTGATGCAATTGAATGAATCGCCATCGGGGCAGGACGTACGCAGGCGGTTTAGAGATTTGCTTTCGCTCGAAGGGAATCGACGTGAGTACGACATCGTTGACGAAGTGGAACTTGCCGATGGTCGCAACGGGCGGGACGTCAAAGACAAGATCGGGCTCGACACCCGCTCGCTCATGGGGGTCCTCTACTTTCTTTCGCAGAGCGTGGATGTGCCTGAAGATCACATAGAAGATGGCGTCGCCACCCAGACGCGTCGGGCTGACGGGAGTGCGTTCGATTGGTCTGAGGTCTTGGACGACCTGTTCCATGTGCATACCAGCCGGTTCAAGCCGAAGGGGGCGGCTGTCGCCGTGAAGCACCGGGGGCGGTGGTTCTATATTCGGGATGACGATGAGGATTCAAAGTCGACGTTTTCGCTGCTGGGGCAGTTATTCATGCTGCAAACGGGTGAAGTGACCAAGACGGACCCGGTCCTGACTTTACCGGTCGGATGACGGTTTTGGGGGCTGTTGGCAGGTCCATTGCAGGTGTGAATCAACACGCTAAACTGCCGAGTCGCCAGTCGGTTAGCGGGTGTATCGGTGATCAATTCTCGGCTGGGGTAAGAATCCAAGAAAGTGAGAATCAGTCATGCAAGAGAGATTTTCTGACCGGGCACGCCACGCGATGGCACTGGCGAACCAAGAGGCAGGCCGGCTCAAACACGGCTATCTTTCTCCCGCGCACATCATGCTCGGGATTATCGGTGAAGGCCATTGTGTCGCGACGGAGGCGTTGCGTGTTCTCGACGTGGATCTCGAAAAGGTCCGTGGCGAAGTGGCACAAGAACTGGGCGAAGGTGATGGAACAGGCGGCATCGGATTCCGGGCGCAGACCCAGGGAACCAAAGATGTCATCGCGTTGGCCGTCAAAGAAGCGCGGACACTTGGGCACAAATACATCGGTACAGAACACCTGATGCTTGGGTTGCTTGGCTATGAAGACGGCATTCCCGCCAAGGTGCTTCACCAGCAGGGCGTTGAGTCGTCCCCTCTTCGTGAGAAGGTACTGGGCATGTTGCGGTCGAGCGTTGACGATTCGCACGACTTGGCCCACTCACGCCATGGCGAGTTTGAATGGCTGCACCAGCAGGAATTGTCGAAGGCGTTTCGTTCGCCGATGTTCTGGCACACGCTCGTGCTAGCCGTTGATTCCGCCAACCGGTTGGGTGCAGGCGAAATCGAACCGCAGCATCTGTTGATCGCGCTTTTGCGTGATGAAAAGTCCGACGTGGCGAAGGCTCTCAACGACAAGGGCGTGACGGCTGACTGGGCCCGCCAGACCTTCGGCGCCGGTGCGAAGGGTTGAACCCGATGCCCGTTGAAAGCGCTGTGTTTGACCTTTTCTATTGCGTCTAGTCAAAGACGACGTATCGTGTGTGCGGCGCGACGAAGCCAGCGAATTGATCGCGCACGCAGTCATATCGAGGTTCATCCCACGAATCATCAAAGTGGTAGAGGTATGTCTTCTTCCGGACATCCTCGGGCATCTCTTGCAGTTGACTAAGCAGGGCGTGAACCGGGTCGGGCTGTTCGTATAGTTGCACATCATGAAATATGATTTTCGATTGACGAAGCATGGATTCGTATGCTTTGAAATCGTATTTCGTATCGCCCGAGAAAAACGCCGCTTCGCTTGATTCGGCGTCGGTTAGAAACAAGCCGAGGCTCGGCCAATCGTACTTGCGATGTACGCTGAGGTGGTCCGTCGAAAAGATTGAGAACCTGTATTTCTCAAGCACATCGAAACCACATCCCGCAGCGTCTTCCTTTGACAACGCGTGCACGTCAAAATAGTCATCGAGCGTAGCACTTTTGTCTTTGAGGATTCCCAACCCACCCTTCAAAGACTGATCCCAAAGATTCTTTAAGATGTCTGCGCTGCTGATTAGTTGTGGTCGGTACCCCGCGTCGCCATTGGATGACGCGAATAAGAACCGATTCGCAAAAGCCATTTCTTCCAAGCCGCCGATGTGGTCGGCGTGTTGATGTGAGACGAAAACGCGTTTGATCGACGGGAAACAAATTCGCCCATCGTCGTCGAGATACTCAAATCCATTGACGCCTTTAAGTTCGTAAAGCGCCAGCGGTCCCGTCGCCCCAAAGTCAACCAAGAGATTATCGTCAGGCGCGTCTTGCGTTTCAGGACTCTTCGACCACGCTTCGATAAGGGCGTTTGATTGGTAGTTTCGCTTGGCGAAGGCGCCGCCAACTCCTAGGAATGTGATCGTCAGCATGTTGATTCCCTGTCGCACCCTGCCGTGAGGGCTCCGCCTTCTGCGATGATTCGATTTTAACCTGGGCAGGTGCTTGCCATTGTAATCAAAATCGGCGAACCGACGAACGCACACCGCTCTGAAATCTGCTGGCAATCGGGACTATTGAACTGAAAATCACTCACTCGGGCGTCCTCGCGTGGCCCATGTCCGGAAGGGCAGAGTCTTGCTCTGCAGCTCGAATGACCGAGCTGCCACAAAAAAGAACATGAAATACACGTCAAGACGGCCCCTACAGACCCCTGTGAATTGCGCATCTTAACATCGTGTCTCAACCACAGTTAAGTTGAAAAGCCCTCGCGCCATATGGCGATAATTGGGTTAAATACCCTAAAGATCGATCGTGCAGGATCCTACAAGATGGTTTTTGGGTAATTATCGGATCGGTTTCGATGCCCACTGCCGAGTCGTTCGATTCCGCTTGGCAGCCAAAATGCAAACGACATGCTCGTCCTGAACATAAAGTGATTTTCAATATGCCCCTCCCCCAGGGCGCAATTACGGTCTTGATCGTTGACGCCCGCGCCCTGCTGCGTGACGGTCTCCGATTGTTGATCGGGGGCTGCGCTGATTTTGAGTGCGTCGGCTCGTTTGGTGATCATAGCCAAATGGTCGAGGTCGCACGCCGATTAAAGCCGGACATTGCCGTGATCAGCATCGCCGAAGATGAGGTTGATGCGATGGTGGCCGCGGCTGAACTTTGCGAAGAAGTGCCGGACACTGGTGTTGTCGCGGTTTCTCGGCGCGTTTGTGACGTCGATCTTCGTCGGGCGTTGGACGCCGGAATCCCTGGATTGGTTCATCAAGCCGGTGGGTTCGAGCAAATACGCGATGCCCTGCGGATCGTTCGCGGAGGCGGGCATTTCTATTCGGCTGAATTCATGGCCAGAATCGACCCCACCGTCACAGATTTCAAGCCAGGCAAATCCGTCAAGACGCGATCAGATTTGTTGAGTGATCGCGAAAATCAACTTCTGAGGGTGCTGGCGATCGGCAGGTCGCTGAAGACGGCGTGCGAAGAGTTGGGCATTACCTATAAGACGGCGGACAAGCAGAAAGTGAGTTTGATGAAGAAACTCGACATCCACGATCGCGTTTCTCTGGCGCGTTTTGCGATCCGGGAAGGAATTGTTGAAGCGTAGACTTGGTTCGGTTCGCCAGCCGTATGAAGCGAATAGAGTTTGCTTGGTTCTTCAGTCTCCCACCTTGGAAGGATGGGACACCTAATACTCCATAGGGCTAGGTCAATTCCAGTTGCTTCTTGCAACGGGTCATATCGTCCCGCCGCTTATCCTGATCTTCCTGCGTCGATGCCGAACGGTCTTGGACTTCTCGCAAGGCGGCTTTGACTTTTGCGGCGTCAATTTCGTCGGGCTTCATTGCGTGTTCGGTCAGGATGGTGATCTTGTTGTCAGCCACCTCGGCGAATCCTGAATCCAGATAGAGGCGCGTGGGGTCTGGGCAGCCGTCGAGCTTCAAGATGCCGATGCCCAAACGGCACAAGAGCGGCGCTCGGCCTCGCAGGATGCCGACTTCACCGTCGTGTGCGGGAATGACGGCAGACGTTACCTGGGTGTCCAGAACGGTGCGTTCAGGCGTCAGGACGGTGCATGAAAATGTGTTGTCAGCCATGATGGGTTCGCCCGAAAACTAGTCTTTGAATTTCTCGGCCTTCTCAGCCGCTTCTTCAATCGTACCCACGTACATGAACGCCTGCTCGGGAAGGTCGTCCCATTTACCGGAACAAAGTTCCTCGAACGAGCGGATCGTGTCTTCGAGCGAAGTGTAGTTACCGGGGAAACCGGTGAACACTTCAGCCGTGAAGAACGGTTGCGACAGGAATCGTTCGATCTTGCGGGCACGGGCAACGGTGAGTTTGTCTTCCTGGCTCAACTCGTCGATACCGAGAATCGCGATGATGTCCTGGAGACTCTTGTACTTCTGAAGAATCGATTGCACCTGTCGGGCGACCGCATAGTGACGCTCGCCGACGTAGTTCGGATCGACGATGCGTGAAGACGATGCAAGCGGATCGACGGCCGGGTAGATGCCCTTCTCGGCGATGCTTCGTTCGAGGTTTACCGTGCTGTCGAGGTGAGCAAACGCGGTGGCGGGGGCTGGGTCGGTGTAGTCGTCGGCTGGCACATAAATCGCCTGGATACTCGTGACAGCCCCGGCCTTCGTTGAGGTGACACGTTCCTGCAACTCACCCATCTCGGTACCGAGCGTCGGTTGATAACCCACAGCTGACGGCATACGGCCGAGGAGTGCGGACACTTCTGAACCCGCCTGCGAGAAGCGGAAAATGTTATCGACGAACAGCAGCGTGTCAGCCCCTGTGTTATCGCGGAAGTGTTCCGCCATCGTCAGTGCCGAAAGAGCAACGCGGAGACGAGCACCTGGCGGCTCGTTCATCTGGCCGAACACCATCACCGTCTGGTCGAGGACGCTCTTACCGGTATCGCCGATCTGAGCCTCCTGCATTTCCAGCCAAAGGTCGTTTCCTTCGCGGGTTCGTTCACCCACGCCTGCGAAGCATGAGTAACCACTGTGGAAACGAGCGAGACGGGCGATGAGTTCTTGGATGATGACCGTCTTGCCGACACCCGCACCACCGAACAGACCGGCTTTTCCACCTCGAACGAGCGGGCAGAGAAGGTCGATGACCTTGATGCCGGTTTCAAACAATTCGGTCTTGGGCGTCAGTTCGTCGAAGGCTGGCGGCGGTTGGTGAATGGAGCGGGTTTCTGACGTACCGACGGGCCCACGACCGTCAATCGTATCGCCAACCATGTTGAACACGCGACCCAGCGTGGCATCACCGACTGGAACGGAGATCGGAGCGCCGGTGTCTTCAATGACTGCCCCACGACGCAGGCCGTCGGTTGATCCGAGTGAAATCGCCCGAACGCGTCCGCCACCCAAGTGCTGCGCGACTTCGCACCACAGGGTTTCTTTGATCGTCTTGCCTTGGACCGTGGTTTCGACTTCGGTCTTCAAGGCGTTGTAGATCGCAGGTAAGTGGGCTTCATCGAATTCGGCGTCAAGCGTCGAGCCGATGACCTGAGATACCCGTCCCGTTGTGTTGACTGTCGTTACCATCGTTTCAATCGTCCCAAAGAATCTGTGCAGGTCTTGCGGACGCAAAGTGATCCGCATGCTGACCCTGAACACTTCAAATTTTCGAAAACATCACCGCGACGTTTAGGAAATCGCAGCGGCTCCACCAATAATGTCGAGCAGTTCCATCGTGATCGCCGTTTGTCTGGCGCGGTTGTACTGTTGCGTGAGCACGCGAATCATGTCGCCCGCCGCATCGGTGGCAGCCTTCATCGCAACCATTCGGGCGACCTGCTCACTGGCGGCAGCTTCGGTGAAACACTGGAACAACCGCATGCGTACCGATGCCGGCAGGAGTTCATTGAGCAACTCGGCTGGCTCGGGCGAGAAGTCGATCTTGGTTTCAGCGGTGGATTCACCTTCGGTCGATTCGTCGTCGTCGCCGCCAACGCCCGCAATCGGAAGTAGTTGCATCAATGCGGGTTTCTGAACACCGGCAGAGATGAACTGCATGTAGCACACGTTGAGCGAGTTAATCTCACCCTCGCGGTAGGCATTCATCATCGTGTCGGCGATTCCGGAAACCTGCTCGAATCCCGGCTGCTCTTCGATGGAGTCCTCCTGCATGTCCATCGCTTCACCGAGGAAACGCAAATAGGCGATGCCCTTTTTGCCCACGACGTTGAGACTGACTTCTTCGTCAGCCGCACGCTTCTCATCCATGGTGTTCATAGCCAGACGAAGCACATTTCCGTTCAAACCGCCACAGAAACCGCGGTTGCTTGTTAAGACCAAGAGGGCGTCCTTTCCAGACTCGTTGGTCTGGAGCAGCGGGTTGTCAACATTGCCAGCCGACTTGGCGGCAGCGGCTACCATCTTACCCATGGTGCTGGCGTAGGGCTTGGTGGCAGTGGCGCGGTTCGTCGCGGCTTGGAAGCGGGCGGTGGCAATGAGCTGCATCGTCCGCGTGATCTTGCGGATGTTGCGAACCGACTTGCGGCGCTTGACGAGTTCTCTGCGATTGGCCATGACGTTTAACGCTTCCTGCGCTTATGTAGGGTCCGCTGTGCGGACCATTCGTTCGGCTGATGGTTTATTGCAAATGCGGTCCGCACTGCGGACCCTTCAGCTAGCTGTTTTCGCCAACGTATCGGCGGGCGAAATCTTCGATCGTCTTCTTGAGCTTGGCGGATGTATCGTCTGACATCGTTCTTGTATTGGTGATCTCGTCGCGGATTTCGGGGAACTCATCGCGAATCACCTGGAGCATTTTGGATTCAAAATCGAGCACCTTGTCCACGGGAATCGGGTCAAGCAATCCGCCCGTTCCCGCGAAAATGCTGATCACCTGATCGGCAACGTTGAGCGGGACGTACTGCGGCTGCTTGAGCAGTTCAACCATCCGCATACCACGATCGAGCTGGGCCTGCGTTGACTTGTCGAGGTCGGTTCCCAACTGGGCGAACGCTTCCAACTCCCTAAACGCAGCCAAGTCCAATCGAAGCGAACCGGAGACTTTCTTCATCGCCTTCACCTGGGCGTTACCACCCACGCGCGACACGCTGATACCGACGTTGACGGCTGGTCGGATACCGGCGAAGAACAGATCCGGTTCGAGATAAATCTGACCGTCGGTAATCGAAATCACGTTCGTCGGGATGTAGGCGGACACCTCACCTTCCAACGTTTCGATAATCGGCAATGCCGTCATCGAGCCACCTGAATTCGGGAAGCGGTGCACCTTGTAGCTGTCCTTGTCGGGCAACGATGCGAGCCAGGCCTCGGCTTTTTCTTTGCCCTCAGGACGGTGGTAGCCACCATCGGCATCGTCGGGACGGTGTTCCTTTGGTGCGGCTAATCCTTCCGGATGTTTCTTGGCAATGCCGCGGTCGGTGCTGTCATCCGATGTGGATGCAGGGACGATCGCGTATTCGTCGAGCAGCTTACAACTGCGCTCGAGCAAGCGAGAGTGAAGGTAGAACACGTCGCCCGGGTAGGCTTCGCGACCTGGCGGGCGACGAAGCAGCAATGACATCTGGCGATAGGCTTGTGCTTGCTTTGACAAATCGTCATAGACGCAGAGCGTGGCTTTCCCCTGCTCGTACATGAAATATTCGGCCATCGCAGCCCCAGCGTATGGTGCGATGTATTGCAGCGGTGCCGGGTTGGCGGCTGCGGCTGACACGACGATGGTGTAGTCCATCGCGCCTTGTTCGCGGAGCGTTTCAACCACCGATGCGACCGTGGATTCTTTCTGACCAATGGCGACGTAAACGCAAATGACGCCGGTGTCTTTCTGGTTGATGATCGTATCGAGGGCGATGGCCGTCTTGCCGGTTTTACGGTCACCAATGATGAGTTCACGCTGGCCACGACCAACGGGGATCATACTGTCGACGGCTTTCAGTCCGGTCTGCAGTGGTTCGGTGACCGGTTGACGCTCGGCGATACCCGGAGCTTTGAACTCGAGCGGGCGACTGAGGTTCGTTTCGATGTTGCCCTTGCCGTCGAGCGGGCGACCAAGGGGATCGACCACGCGACCGATCATCGCGGGACCGCACGGCACGCTCAGCAATTTGCCGGTGCGCTTGACCTCGTCGCCTTCCTTGATGCCCAGATAGTCGCCCAAGACTGCGACACCCACCGAGCCTTCTTCAAGGTTGAGCACTTGTCCGATGGCACCGTTGGTGAATTCCACCATCTCGCCAGCCATCGCATTGCTCAGGCCATAGAGGCGGGCAATACCGTCGCCAACTTCCAAGACCTTGCCGACTTCAGCGACATCGATCGTGGATTGGTACTTGCTGATTTCTTCCCGCAGGACCGAGGAGATTTCATCGACTTTGAACTTCATCGCGTACTCGCTTATTTCGTTTTGATCTGTTTGCGGTCAAGTTTTTCTGACCGACAACCTACATTTCTTACAGCAGCACTTCTTGCAGCAGTCAGTCGGTCGCATCCGCGAACGCATGACCCTTGTGGATTTCTTCGCTCGCACGCTCAATCAGCGAGGCGTTCAAGCCTTGCAACCGATTGACCACGCTGCTGTCGAGTTTTTCGTCGCCGATTCGCACGACCAACCCGCCGAGTATTGATGGGTCCACCGCTTCGATGAATCGGACGGTCTTCCCG
>BQJS01000038.1 GCA_021604825.1 Phycisphaerae bacterium
GCGTCGGGCAACCAGACGTGCAGCGGGAATTGGGCGCTCTTACCCATCGCCCCGCAGAACAAGCCGATGCCCATCAACGTCGCCAAGCCCATGCCCGAGATCTGCCAACCGAGGATGTCGATGTTGGCGTCAAAGATGCCGGTGCCGGTGGCGTATTGCTGTCTGAAATTCGCGGCGGCTTGGTCGAGGTCAAACGTCTGTAGGAAAACGAACACCAGCATCAAACCGAGCAAGAAACCAAAGTCGCCCACGCGGTTGGTGATGAAGGCCTTCATCGCCGCATTGGATGCAAACTTTTTGTCGAAGTAGAAACCGATCAGCAGGTAGCTGCACAATCCGACCAGTTCCCAGAAGACGAAAAGGAAGAAGATGCTGCTCGAAATAAGCAAACCCAACATCGAAAATTCAAACAGTGACAGGTAGCAGAAGAATCGATGGAACTTGCATTGGCCGTCTACTTCGTCGGAATGACCGGCCATGTATCCGATGCTGAATACGAAAATGCAGGTCGAGACCAGCGTGACCATGAAGTACATCATGACCGTCAGCCCATCGAGTTTGACCTTGAACTGAATCGGCATTTCATTGCCGAACAGATTGAGCACAACCCAGTCGTAACCCGTGGTGGCCATCAGAGCGGCTTGGTCGGTCGCGGAAAGCCAACCGGCGAGGACGTAGGTGGCGCACCCCAAGCTGATCAAGACGCCAAGCACCGCCACCCAACCGGAGGTCGGCTTGCCGATGCGATGGCCGAAGAACGCCAACACCGCAAACATAAAGAGCGGTGCGACAACGCCGAGGCATAATGCGATTTCGTAGTTACCCATGGTTTCCAAAGTCAGTCGGCATTCATCGCCGGCGAAAGAACTAGCCGGCTAGCGTATCACCGTGATCGACATCGACGGTGTTCAGATTTTTGTAGAAGTTCATGCAAATCGCGACGGCCAGCGCTGCTTCCGCCGCGGCGAGAACGATGATAAACAGACTCACCATCTGGCCGTCGATGTTGCTCATCCCGTTATAACGATTGAACGCAACGAGATTGATATTGGCACCGTTCAGCACCATTTCGACGCCGATCAAAATACCGATCGCGTTGCGCTTGGTGATCATCACGAAAATGCCCATCACGAAGAGCAGCGTCGCAACAACCAGATAATGTGTCAGGCCAATTTCAAACATGAATCACTCAATCAACTGCACCAATCAACGACTATTCCTGACGGGCCATATACGCGGCGCCGATCATGACCACCAACAGCAACACACTGATCGCCTCAAACGGAACGAGGTATTCGGTCAGCAAACCGGAACCAAACTGCGTCATCGATGAGCCGACGACGACCGCATCGGTCTCCAGCGGCCACTCGGCATTGACGACGACGAACAGCAGCATTCCCGCAAAGAGCGCACAGATAACGCTGGCTGCGATAATTTCGTTGCGCTTGACTTCAAACTTTGCCCACGGCGATTTGCTGGTCAACATGACGCCGAAGATCAACAAAATCAGCGTACCACCGGCATAGACGATCAACTGAATGACGCCGATGAAGTTCGCGAGCAAGAGGAAGTACATCAACGCAACCGATGCGAGCGTACCAAACAGATAGACGGCCATCCGCACGATGTTTTTTGAAAGGCAGATGGCCAAACCGCTGCCCAAAATGACGGCAGCACACACGTAGAACATGAGGGCTTCAAGCAAACCGCCGTCGGCAGACTTCTGGATGCCCTGGTCGGACAGCGACAGGTCTGCAGCATGTGCGGGTGCAATCGCGACAAACATGGCGATCGCGAGCGGTGCGGTGAACTTCAAGATGTTTTGAAAACGAAGCGTCATGACTGCTTCCAAAAAGCGAAACCCCAATGAAGGGAAACTTACGCGCCTGGTAATTGCTTCACCGCCAGATAGCCAACCATCTGGCGACCATTGCGGTATCCAAACGCCGCAACGGAAAGGAACCCAAACGTCACGGCTGCTGTAATCAACGCGAGTATCCATCGGATGATGTCTGAAACCATCGTGCCATCCAACAACACCATCCAGACGGCATGCCCCACGAGCGCCACGCAGGCAATTGGGAACATCACCTGCACGCAAGAATAGAGCACTTGGTCAATGCGGATACGCGGCAACGTCCAGCGAATCCACAACTGGATATAGATGAAAATGAAGCACTTGAAAATGAACCAGAACGGGCTGCTAAACAGAACACCATTCAGGAATATCTTGATTAGCGAGTCTTCCTCAAATGCCCACGTCGTTGGTAGCGGCGTGTGCCATGCTCCGAGGAATAGCGTGACAGCCAACCCACTGACCACAAACATCGCGGCGTACTCGGCGAAGAAGAACAACGCCCAGCGGAAGCCGGAATACTCGGTATGGAAACCGGCCACCAATTCACTTTCCGACTCGGGAAGGTCGAACGGGGCACGCTTGCAGTTGGCCAGCGACGCAATGTAGTACGTGATGAAGGCGATAAACGTGAACGGATTGTGGAACGCGTTCCACGAGAACCAGCCGCCCGACTGCATGTCGCCGATTTGCACCATGTTCAGGGTGCCAGCCGTCATGATCGGAATCAGCAAAACGGTCGTCATGGGGATTTCGTACGAAACCATCTGGCACGCTTCGCGCATCGCCCCGTAGACGCTCCACTTATTATTGCTAGCCCAGCCAGCCACGATGACGCCCACGACTTCAACGCCGATCATCGCGATGATGAAGATCAGCGCGACATCCACGTTGCGAAAGACCCAATATGAACCCAAGGGCAAGCACAAGAATGCGAGAAGCGAAGGTACAAACGCCAAGTACGGCGCCACGCGAAAGAGCATGCCGTCGGCTTGTTCGGGGACGAGGTCTTCCTTGCCCACGAGCTTGACGCCATCGGCAAACGATTGCGCCCAACCGTGCCACCCGCCGACCCGCATCGGTCCCATACGCGACTGAATGCGACCTGCGACTTTGCGCTCCCACCAAATGGCGTAGACGGGAATAAGATTGAAGAGTCCGAAGATGGCCCCCAGTCCGACGAGATCGCGGAAGAGTTCCATCTGGAGTGGCCAAAGCAGGTACTTGAGGACACCGGCGGCCACGATCGATTGCGATTCAAGATATGCGCCGATTTCGGCAGGCGTTAAAGATTGGCCCCAAATGCTGCCTGAGGCGCCATTGAATTCACTGGCTGCGATTGTTTCGAGAAAACCGAACAGCATCCAGTGAGCCCAGACCAGCAATGTTCCACCAGCGATTGCACCCAAGAGAATCGGACCGGGGAATCGACTGACGATGGGCGTCGCCACCTTGTACACAAACTGGGCCAGCGCAACGATGCCCCGCGCGGGACCGCGATACACAAGCGGCGGATTTTGTTTCCAAGGGACGGAAAACTGCGTCACGTTGACGCTCCCTATTCATTAATTGCAATCTGCGCACTAAATGAGCGGCGGATTGTAACGATTCAAATTCAACATACAAAAACGATCAACACACTATTGGATCTGGGCGTATCCGATTGCGAACCACCAACGGTTAGCGATCGACTTCACCCATCACAACATCCATGCTCCCGATGATCGCCGGAATGTCCGCCAATAGACAATTCTTCCCGGCGTGCTCTAGAACACAGAGATTGCAGAAGCTCGGCCCCCTGGCTTTGACCCTGGCTGGGATGGCCGAACCATCACCCTTCACATAGAAACCGAGCTGACCACGCGGATTCTCGATTTCTAGATAAACTTCGTCATCGGGCAATTTCACATTCTTGCACTTCTTGTGACAAATGCCCTCTTTTTCGTCGAGTTCGGGTAGATCGCGGAGACACTGTCGAATGATCTTGACCGATTCGACCATTTCCTTAACGCGAACGTAATAGCGACTCCAGCAGTCACCCACCACCACACCACGCGGAATCTCGTCAGTTCCGCCGGGAAGCCCAACGGGTACGTCGAAATCAAAGCGATCATAGATTTCGTATGGCTTGGCTTTCCGCAGGTCGAATTTAACGCCGCTGCCTCGAAGCACCGGACCGGACAAGCCAAAGCGAATGGCATCTTCTGGCGAAATCACGCCAACGTTGCCGGTTCGTTTCACGAAAATATGATTGTAGCTGAGCAGGTTGTTGTAGTCGTCGATTTTCGGCTCGAAGTAATCGAGGAATTCGCTGCACACATCGACGAAATTCTCGGGCAGATCATCCGTCACGCCACCAATGGTAATGTAGCTATACGTCAAACGCGCGCCGCATGCCGACTCGAACAGATCAAGCAGCATCTCGCGCTCACGGAAGCAATACAGAAACGGTGTGAAAGCCCCCATGTCCAGGCCATAAGTTCCGACGGCCACCAAGTGCGACGCGATTCGGTTGAGTTCGGCAAACATCACTCGGATGTACTTGGCCCGTTCGGGCACTTCCAACCCGGTGAGTTTCTCTACCGCTAGGGCAAACGCCTGGTTGTTGTTCATGCCAGCCAGGTAGTCCATCCGGTCGGTATACGGCACGTACTGATATGGTGGAACATTCTCGCCGATCTTTTCGGCGCAGCGATGCAGGTATCCGATATGCGGAACCGATTGGAGCACCATTTCGCCGTCGGTTCGCAGAACCACACGCAACACACCATGCGTCGAGGGGTGTTGAGGCCCCATGTTGACGAGCATTTCTTCAGTGCGCACGTCGGCCTGCTTGGGAGCGGCTGCGTCGGCGGGATTGTTTGGAGCGATCGTGTCGGCCATTGATCTCTAATGCCAATCTATCTCAATTGCCAAAAGGCACGCGAATTAGTGTCGCGGGCTCTTCAATTCGTGTTCCGTGGTACTCGGGATTCCGTGATACTCAAGCGGATGGACATAATCTTTGCGAAGCGGATGGCCTACCCAATCATCGGGGCAGAGAATCCGCTCAAGATTCGGATGGCCCGGAAAGTCAATTCCCATCAAGTCAAACGCTTCCCGCTCGTGCCAGTCAGCCGCAGCCCAGAGGTGCGCGACCGAAGGAATCTGCGGGTTGTTTCGATCAGTGACGACGCGAACCGCCAACTCCCGGGCGTACGACATATCGTTGGTCGCCGACACCGGTGACATCGCCCCGAGGTCATACACGCAGGCCAGCTTGTCATCCGCCAGCAAATCAATCGCGGAAATGCATTGAACAAAATCAAACGCCATCCGCTGATCGTTTCGCAAAAACTTCGCCACGTCCGCCCACTTGTCCGCGTTGACAACGACGTATGGACGGCAGCTATCGACGGCGGTCTCTTCAATCGCGTCGCCGAATTGGCTCTTTAATATTTGGCAGATTTCTTCAAATGACATTCAGTGTCACTCTTGCTAATAGATAATCTAAACGTTTGCCAACTGCTTTTGGTTGCTTTCAGCCACCCGGTCAATTGCCCGTGTCTCGTGGCGAATCTTGTCCTGCAACCGCATCAAACCCTCCAGAAGCGCCTCCGGTCGCGGAGGACATCCAGGGATGTAAATATCAACCGGAACAACCAAGTCGACGCCCTTGACCACGTGGTATCCGTGTTTGAAATATGGACCGCCGCCAATCGTGCAAGCCCCCATCGCCATCACGTATTTGGGATCGGGCATTTGGTTGTAAAGTCGTTTGAGACGACTGGCCATCTTGTAGGTGACGGTGCCCGCGACGATCATCAAATCGCTCTGCCGCGGTGTGGCACGAAATGCCCCTGCACCGAAACGGTCGATATCAAAACGTGATGCGCCGACAGCCATCATCTCGATGGCGCAGCACGCAAGGCCAAACGTCATCGGCCAAACACTGCTGGATCGGGCCCAGTTGAGCGCCCAGTCCAGCGAAGTCATCACCAGGCCTTCTTCAAATCGATTTTCGATCCAACTCATGAAAGAGACTCCGACGCGACTGCTGACGTCTTCCAGTCTGGTTCCTTTTGCCCCTCATCCGATCGGACCCAATCCAGATATCCGAATCGCCATTCGTAGAGAAAACCGACCAGGATCGGCACAAGGAAAAATAGCATTCCGAATAGCGCCAGCGAACCATTGCCGGCATCTCTGAATTGACGGAACACCACCGCCCACGGCCAAAGCAAGGCGATTTCTACGTCGAACACGATGAAAAACAGTGCGACGATATAGAAACGGAGGTCGAACTGAACCCAACTGTCGCCGATCGCGGGCTCGCCGCATTCATAGGTCGATGCTTTTTCGGGGTGCGGCAATTTCGGACGGATCAGGCTACCGGCAAACAAAGCCGATACGATGAACACAACTCCGGTCGCGGTAAATAAGAGGATGCCAAAAACCAGTTCAACGTTGGTATCACCGGAATCAATTGGCGTGTTTGCAATCACATTGCTTGCCAACACGCTAGATGTTTGTGCCAAGAGGTTCATGAACATCAGGAATCAGATTCCTCCTTGGGCGTTTCGCTCTTGGCTGGTTCTTCTTTTTTTGCCGGAGCCTCTTTTTTGGCAGCGGCAGGCTTGGGCGGTGGCTTTTGCTCAGTCAATGCTTCGGCCATGATCTGATGCCGATCGCTCGCCTTATCAACCCATTCGCGTTTGCGATCGTCCGCCCACGTGGGGAGTTTGTCCTTCTGCATCCACAGCGGTTGCGGTGTTTGCAATCCTTCGACGGCCAACTCGGTGAACTCGACGACCATCGACTTGCGGTCGTACCCCGACATGTCATGGAGATTGCCCATGTGAATGCAATCGGTCGGGCACGGTGGAACACAAAGCGAGCAGAACATGCATTTGGAATAGTCGATGGCGTAACGTGTCATCGCCCCGCCCTTGGCCACCCCGCTTTCCTTGTCGATCTTGCGCGGTCCGGTCTTCTCGATGTAAATGCAATCGACCGGGCAGGCCTTCGCGCACATATCGCAGGCGATGCACTTTTCGATTTCGTACCAGTGAAATCCGCGATATCGCGGTTGGAGTGCCGGTGCAACATCGGGATACTGCAGCGTGATGGTCTTCGCAAAGCAGTAGCGGATGGTGATCCGCATACCGATCAGAATCGTCCTCAGTGACGAGTAGATATTATAGAAATAGTCGCGCATGGCTCCCGTTTCGCCTTCCGGTCACGCTCTCGAAATCCAACCACCTTTGAACTTTCGGCTCTGGCGTGACCGTGGGCTGGGATTCTAGGCATCCCTTTCACAAGTCGCAACCGTTTATCCCGAGAATCACTCGGCATTTACGAACATTTTTTCCAACACAAACCGATTGAAATCGTTGCCTGTGAATTGCCCAGATCGAAGCTGCAGAATCTACTCCACACGCTCGATCGCGATCGCGCTGGCCTCCCCGCCGCCGATGCAAAGGGCTGCGATGCCAATTCGCTGCTTGGTGACTTCCAATGCCTGAGCCAATGTGACCGTGATCCGCGCCCCGGTCGCGCCCAGCGGATGCCCCAATGATACCGCCCCACCAAACACATTCACTTTGGCATGATCCAGCTTGAGATCGTGAATTGCAGCCATCGCCACGACCGAAAACGCTTCGTTGATTTCGAACAGATCGACGTCGGCTAACTTGAGGTTCAATCGATCGGATAGCTTGCGAATCGCGTGAATCGGTGCCACGGTAAACTGCGTGGGTTCCATCGCCACATTGACGTGCCCAAGAATGCGGGCTTGGGGTTTGATCCCCAGTGCTTTGAGTCGATCTTCACCGACCACGACGCAAGCCGCCGCCCCATCGTTGATGCTCGATGCGTTGCCAGCCGTCACCGTGCCATCCTTGCCAAACGCTGGCCTGAGCGCTGCGATCTTCTCTTCGACAAACTTCTCGGGGTTTTCGTCTTTGTCAACCGTGACGCTACCCTTGCGACCTTTGACTTCGACGGCTTCGATCAACGCAGCACTGATGCCTTCGTCCCGGGCTTTGATCGCCCGTTTGAAGCTCTCGATCGCAAATGCGTCCTGCTGCTCGCGCGAAAAATGGTAGTCTGCCGCACACGAGTCGCCGCAGTTGCCCATGTGGACGTCGTTGTAGACATCCCACAAGCCATCGTGAACCATTGAATCGATGACCTGTCCATGCCCCATGCGGAATCCGCTGCGCGCCTTGGGAAGCAGATACGGCGCACCCGACATGCTTTCCACGCCTCCTGCAATGGCTAATTCCATATCGCCGCACTGTATTGCCTGCGCCGCGTGGATGATCGCCCGCATCGACGAACCGCACACCTTGTTGATCGTCGTGCAACCGACCTCGTTTCCGATGCCAGCCCCCAGGCTGCACTGCCTCGCGATGTTCTGACCGAGTCCCGCGCCGATGACGTTGCCCATGAAGACTTCGTCAACGTCGGTTGGCTTGATGTCCGCGCGGTTGAGGCTTCCCTTGATCGCGGTCGCGCCCAATTGGGCTGCAGGCACGGTGGAGAGGGTTCCCTGGAATGCCCCAAAAGGGGTACGGCAACCGCCGGCGATGTAGATATTTTTGAGCATTGGGCTGGCTCCTGAAGATTAAAGGTTGATGCGGGAATCTTACAGGGGCAGGCGAAAATCATCCAACCCGAGAAACTCAGCGTGCGGTCAATCCGGAATTTGGCGGCCATGAGGATCCTCACCCAGATCCCCCATTTCCTTTTTGAGCTGCTCGCTGAGGTCGTCGCTGATGTAATGCTCGACGCGCTCCGCCGGTTCGTGAAGGTGATCAAGCGGCAGGTCAAAGTGGGTGGCCATGTACCCTTCCCAGAGGCGATGGTCGCGCACGAGTTTGGTAGCCGCGTCGCGGCCCGTGTCGCTGAGACGGATTCGATCGGCACCGACAGTTTCGACCGCCCGGCGACGTTGCAGCGCGGCAAGGGCGAATCGCGCAATGGTCCCGCGCCCCACTGCTTTCATAAGGTCATCCTTGAGAATATCTTCGTCGGGCCGGTGTTCGCCCCATCGATAAAGAATCCCCAGCATGTCCTCGCGAACGATCTGAATGGTGAGTCGAGCGCGGTGATACCATTTCCCGACAAGCCCATACCGAGGCGCAAAGATCAACGCCAATAGAAAGATGGCCCCCGTCATCACTGCAATCATCGACGCCGTTTCGATCGAAACCGATGGGTCCAGTCCCAACCAGTACGGCCCTCGAAACGCGAAGACGTGTCCGAGAATTGCGGACATCGCCGAAATGAATGCCGCAAGCATCAACGTGATTCCCAGTCGATCCGACAGCAATCGCGCCGTCGCCGGCGGAACGATCAGCATGGCAATCACTAGAATTGATCCCACAGCCTCGAAGCTGGCCACCGTCGTCACGGCCACGACGATCATCAAAAGATAATGCATCAAATTTGCATTGATCCCCAAGGTTGTTGCGAGTTGCGGATCGAAAGCGCAGATCTTCAATTCTTTGAACAGGACGCATACGAAAACGATGTTTAACAACAATGCGATCGCAACGTTCACGACGGCTGGCGGTATGCCTCCATCAAGCGCATCAAGCGGAATCTGGGAAAGGTTGCCGTAAAGCACGCAGCCAGGATCGAGATCCACGTGGTCAGCGGCCTGGCGGATAAGCACCAGCCCCAGCGCGAACAGAATACTAAACACCACCCCCATCGCCGCCCCGGTTTCGACCTTCCCGTAGCGGGTAATGATTTGCGTCCCGACAGCGGTCAACACGCCAACGACCACAGCGCCGGCGAACATCGGAATGACTCCGCGACTGTGGGTGACAAGAAACGCAATGGCCAACCCGGGCAAGACCGCGTGGGAGATGGCGTCGCCCATCAGACTCATCTTACGCAGGACCAGGAATGTTCCGGGAAGGGCGCACGCCACTGCCGCGAAGACGCCTGCCGCGATGATCCAACCGTCAATGGCCCAATCCCATTCCATCATGGTTTGACCCCCGAGGCGATTGGCCCATCGTCGTCGTGCGGCGACGGTGGAATCTCCTGGCCCGCTTCCAGCGCTTTTTCAAGTTCGTCGATTAGCTCTTCTGATAGGACGTGCTCAATTTCATCGGCATCGCGATCCACGTGTGACGGGGCGATGTCGGCGTGCTCGATCAAATAGGTTTCCCAGAGGCGGTGGTTGCGCAAGACGCGTCGGGCGTGGGTACGACCGAGCTTGGTCAATTCGAGTTCGGCCCAACTCTTTCGAGTAATGAACCCCGCACCTTTCGCGCGAATGGCCAACCGCCGCAAATCGTGCATCACCCAACTTCGCATCGTCAGTAAGTCGTTGGTATCGACTTGAGTTGGCTCACCGGTGCGCTCTTCGATTTCAGCCATCGCCCGAAGCAGATGTTGAAGTGCGATGCGACGACGCAACCTGATTCGTCGAAACGCGCCCGCCAACATCCCCCGTCGAAAAGCAAACACCATACTTAGAAGGAACAGAACGCCCGCCGTCAAGACGATGATCGCGCCAGTCGGCATCTTGGGAAGCAGCGCGCTAAACGACGCCCCCAGCCATCCACTGACCGCACCGATCCCGCCCGCAAGCACCGTCATCACCTTGAGATCATCGGTCCAGAAACGAGCGGCGGCGGCTGGGATGATCAAAAGCGCGACGATCAAGATTAGCCCAACTGCCTGCAAACCGATGACCGTCGTCAGAACAACAAAACCCATCATGAGCAGGTCGATCGCCACCACGCTTCGCCCCATCGACGCAGCGAAATCCTGGTCAAAGCAGACGATGCGAAATTCCTTGAACATCGCGATGGTTCCGACGACCACGATGAATGCGGCGATTCCGATCATCCAGGCGTCGCCACGCACCATCGATGCCGCTTTACCGTAGATGAACTGATTCAGCCCAGCCGCGTTGCCATTTGAAGTCGATTGAACCACGCTCATCAAGGCCATGCCTGCGCCGAAGAAAACGCTTAGGACAATTCCGATCGCCGCGTCCTCTCGAATGCGCGAAGACTGACGGATGGCCAACACCGCAAGCACACCGAGTACGCCGGTGACCGTGGCTCCCAGCAGCAAGTAGGTGAGGTTTTTTTCGCCGGTGAACAAGAACGCCAAGGCGACACCGGGTAGGGTCGCGTGACTCAGCGCATCACCCATTAACGCCCGCCGACGAAGGTACGCGAACGTCCCCACCAACCCTGCCGCCAATCCGAGGAGTGTCGTTCCGAGAACCACGATGCGCGTGTTGTGATCGCGCAGGAGTGCCACGCGTAGAATATTCTCCCACGTCGGCCAATCGAATCGGGTATCGGTAATTGTGCGATGCGAAGACGGTGCGCTCTGTCCGAATGCTTGATCGGTTGCGAAGCAGATCACGCCGAGCATTAATATGCCCATCAGGATCGTTGAAGTGGATCGCGCCGTTGATCGCATATGTTGACTCACCCGTTTCGGGCGATGGCTTCAGCCGCTTCGGTCAGCAGGGTCAGTCGTCCGCCATATGTTTTCTGTAGGTTTTCTTCTGTAAATACCGAGGATGTTGGACCGGCAGCGACGATTCGCATGTTCAAGAGTAGCACCTCGTCGAAATATTCCGGGACGGATTGCAGATCGTGATGCACGACCAACACCGTGCGCCCGCGTTCCCGTAGCTCGCGAAGTAGCGTGACGATGGCGGCTTCCGTTGCGGCATCGACTCCCGCGAATGGCTCGTCCATGAAATAGACCCGTGCGTCTTGCACCAGCGCCCGCGCGAGAAATACGCGCTGCTGCTGACCGCCCGAAAGTTTGCTAATCTGTCGGTTTGCAAAGTCGCCCATCCCGACTTGTTCGAGGGCGTGGCGGGCTGCATCTTTGTCTGATTTTCCCGGAGGAACGCACCAGGGGATGCGGCCATACCGCCCCATCGTGACGACATCGAGGGCGCTCGCGGGAAAATCCCAATCGACACTTTCGCGTTGAGGGACGTATCCAACGACGTTGCGCTGTTCCTTGTAATTCTTGCCGTAGATCCGAACGCTGCCCGACGCCCTGGGCACAAGGTCGAGACATGCTTTGATCAACGTGCTTTTGCCCGCACCGTTCGGTCCGACGATACCCACGAGTTTGCCCTGCGGCGCGGCGTAGTCGATGTCCCACAGCACCGGCTTGCGGTCATACGCCACCGTCATGTCGTGGATTGAAAGCGGCGCATCGTCGTCGTGATGGACTTCATCAAATTGAAACTTGGGATGCGCTTCGGAAGGTGCCAAAGGTGATCTCCAAAATGCCGGTGTTACTTGGAACTTGAAAGCTTCCCTCGTATGCCGTTGGCCGGTGCGTCTCCGCCCAATGCTCGGGTGATCGTCGTGATATTGTGATCGAGCATGCCTACGTACGTCCCTTCGTAGGTGCCGGATTCGCCCATCGCGTCGGAAAACAGAGTTCCGCCGATCGACACTTTGTGGTTGCGGGCTTTGGCACCTTCGAGGAGTGCTTTGATGTTCTTGTCCGAAACGGACGTCTCGACAAAGACGGCTTTGATGCCGCGCTGACAAATCATTTCGACGATTTTGTTGATGTCGGCGATACCGGCTTCCGACTCGGTGCTGATGCCTTGAATGCCGCGCACTTCCAGCCCGTATGCCTTGGCAAAATAATTAAATGCGTCGTGAGCAGTCACAAGAATTCGATGATCTTCGGGGATCGTCGCTATGCACTTTTTGGCGTACGCATCGAGGCGATCGAGTTCTGCGGCGTAGGCTTCGTAGTTTTTCTGATAATACGACGCGTTCGGCGGGTCGAATTCACTGAGCGTTTGCATCACCATTTCGGTGCATTGCTTCCACAGGTCCACGTTCATCCACACGTGCGGATCGGAATGGCCGGCAAACTCCGGCGGCTCGAGCAATAACTTCGGGTCGATCAATTCCGTCACGGCATAGACCGGGCGACGACGCCCCACCCGAACAAAGGCGTCCCCCATCTTGCCTTCAAGCATGAGTCCGCTGTAGAAAATGATGTCGCTCTTAATCAGACGAGCAACGTCGTTGCGCGTGGCGCTATATAGATGCGGGTCGATACCAGCACCGATGATGCTGCTCACCTTGCCCTTATCGCCAGCGATCTGTTGAACGATGTCAGCCACCATTCCCGTTGTACAAGTCACGGAATACGGATATTGCGTCGGGGCTTTGGCGGTCTCCGCGCAAGCCACTGACGAGACGCCGCCCATTAAGAGCATCGCCCAGACCAGCGTCGAAACCTTTCTGCGATTCATCCGTGGCACTCCCTGAAAAGTCATCAACCGATTATGCCGATGTATTGACATAGTTACAGAATATTGCCTATGCTATATTGATAACCATCGACCGTCAAGTATGATGCCATTAGCATAATGCCGTATCATGCTGTTGGCCGCGGTTAGAACGCTCGGAAGGCGTTGGCATTGATAGCAGCCAAAGAGACGGGATTCAGTCAGCACGCAGGAAATCGTAAATGGGCAAGTCAGAATCAAAAACCGGCAGTGCGGCCAGCACAGTCGTCGCCAAGACCCGCTTTGCGCGGATTCGCAATGACCATGCGAAAGAGCTAGCCGAAGACTATTTGGAAATGATCGACGATCTTTCGGCCACCAATGGAGAGGCCCGCGCGGTGGATATTGCTGCCCAGCTCGGCGTGAGCCATGTAACCGTCACGAAAACCGTCGCTCGATTAAAGCGCGACGGGCTGGTGACGTCCCAACCGTACCGCTCAATCTTTTTGACGCCCAAGGGCAAGCGCATCGCCGACAATGCCCGCCGCCGTCATCAGACCGTACTACAATTTCTGCTCGCTTTGGGCGTGCCAGCCGACTCGGCTGAAATCGATGCGGAAGGCATCGAGCATCATATCAGTCCTGCAACCTTGCGGGCGATGCGCGACTTCACTGAGAAGAATGCATAGTGTTCAGTCATGCGTTCGATGATGAATGATGACGTGCCACTTCTCTGTAAGCAGTGCTGATGGGTGGCCCATGGCTTTAGCCGTGGGGAACTCGAATCAAAAACCGCAATCGACTCCCCCACCTCTAAAGAGGTGGGCTACCCATTTGCCGACGATGCATCCAAGCACCGGTCATAACGCACTCGTGCTGAATCGATTATTGACCGGCTGTTGTTTCACTTTGCCATCCAGCAGATGCGACTTGACGGACGAATTCCTCCTCTTTAGGAAGTTCGTAGAGCAATTCTTGAATAGTTTTGTCGATCAGCGGATGGCGCAGATCAGGGGCCAATTCGGCCAATGGCTCCAATACAAAACGGCGAACGTGCATTCGCGGATGCGGAACCGAAAGGCTAGGCGTATCAATCACATCACCTCCCGACAATAGCAAATCAATGTCGATGTTGCGGGGACCGTTGACCTCGTTGCGAACGCGACCCATCGAACGTTCAACCGACAAAATATGATTCAACAGTGTTCGCACATCGAGCCGACTGTCAACTGCGATGACCGTGTTTAGATAGTCAGATTGGCCCGGTGGACCTCCAACGGGTGATGTTTCGTAAATGCTTGCCGCCCCGCACAATTCGACCTCGTCGCAATCCGTTAACAATCGTACAGCCGCCTTGAGATTCTCTTTACGGTCGCCCAGATTCGTTCCCAGTCCTAAATATGCGTTGAGCGTGACGTCTGCGGATTCTTTCTTGCCCATGTCTCTATCGCGACCCTGAGCTGTTTGGTTCCGGGGTATCAGACTTACGCGCCTTGGACTTTGTTTCGATCCGGTCTAATTCGATCGCGAGACGGGTCACCGCGATGCCGTTGATTGGACGCTCTTTGATGAACAAGGCAATGGTTGAATTGAGAAACAACGCTTGAAAGGGCTCGACTCCCGAGAGAAGTTTCTGAATGCGCGACGTAGGTTGCACGCGCGGTTGTGGTGCAATCGAAACATCAACGATTTGTTTGCCGCGAAGCACACGCAGGCCGATCGCAGGGATCTTCGGCGCTAGCAAATCCTTCAAATGTTGATTTGGATTGTCGTAATCGAGGAGGATCGTGTTGCAAGCAAGAATCCGATCGCCCGGGTGGAGGTGGTCAGCCGCAACGCCATTTGAATCGACATGGACGACCACCGCCTGCCCTGGTGTCGTCTCGCTCTGAATCTCAATGCCCAGCCGCGAATCGTCATTTTCTGAAAGCGACCGGGCGCTCAGCTGACTTTGCCAGAATTGAAGAATGCCGTGAAGAAATGACGGCTGAACCAGGACGAGATCAACCGCTCGACTGACCCTTTGCGTGTGGGCGTGGATCGGCAATACGTCTTCCAGTCGAGGTGACTTGCCCTGACTCGCTTCGATGATTTCCTTCACGTGATCCGCCGATGTCGAAACGACAAACCAACCGTCGATGGCTGCGTACGACGGTGCAAGGTTTTCGGCAATGAGCGCCCCTATCGTATCGCCGTTCGGATTCCCCGTCTTCTCCGGCATTTTGATCGTGTGGATTTTGATTGGAACGTCGTCTTCATCGTCAACAGGGGCGTCGGTCGGTGGGTCCGATCCGGCTGAGTTTTGAACATTCTGGTTGATGATGGACACGATGGCCTGACTGTCCACCGACTCAATCATAATTGCGACGCGGGGATGCAGATCCTTGTCGGCGAAATCGGCACCAATGATGACCGTGCAGCGCGGTCCGAGATTCGCGACAATATCTTCGTGAAGTCCGGCGTCCCCTTCCTTGCTGAGTAAACCGAAGATCTTAAGCAACTCGGCGATCGTTGGGTTCAGGTCGGGGTCAGAAAACATGGATTGCCAATTGATCGACGTGGACCAGCTCGCCAAGGTCGTCTGCGGGAGCTGTCGGACCCGCTCAAATTTCACCCGAGGACGATACCCCGCGATGCCATTCGAGTTGATCTGCCCGACATGCGTGACTTCCAGAAGATTCTGCCGCCCCTGCAAACCGATGACATTGCTCGGTGACATTTCCCAAAGGTGTGTGGTGATTTCGCGGCCAGGACTTTGAGACTCGTGGCTCGACGCTGAATCATGCCAATACACGCACGCTTTGCATCCCGGAGGCAATCCCGCGAGGCACGATTTGAATTTCGGATTGGATGACAAGGGCGCATCATTTGAACCTGCGAGCAACTTGATGCTTCGTCGGAAAATCGAATTCGCGTCGGACCGCTGAGATAGAATCAACATGCGGCGGGTTGCAGCCACCCACAAACCACTCGATGACTGAACGATCTTGACATTGTTGGTCTGCTCTTGTTTCTTAACACGGCCACGCCCGGTGACCAACGACAGCAGCCGCGGATTGTACTCGTCGATAATGATCACGCCGTCTTCCAGATGATGCCAATCTGGAGCAGCGATCGCCAATCGCTCTTTTAATATCTCTTTAAGCGCCGCGTTTGATTCAACGCCGAGTGCTTGCGTGAGGATCGCCTTCCAACCTACGGGGTTGCCCCCGCTGAGTTTCAACATCAATTGGATGATACCGTCGTCGTGGGCTTCCAACTCGGTTGCCAGGATGCGATCGGAATAGACAAAAAGCCCGGTATCGATCGGGACGTACTGCGATACTTTGGGAATTGGGAAACGCGAACTGCCCTTCGCTGGCTGGGCCTGAGCGAGATTCGGCAGACCGAATAGGCTTGCCAAGGCTATTGCCAGAAATTTGAAGCTTGGGCATCGATTCACAAATTGACGCCGACCATAGACGGTGGGATTGACGAATCTACAGTTCTTCCGTGGGGGGCTTGGCATTGGTGGAATTGTCCGCATCGGATCCCGCGTTTTGCGAACCATTTTGCTGCCCCTGCGCTGCCTCATCCTGCGGCCTGGATGCGCTATCGGATTGAGCCGACTTGGATTGCGTCTTCTTTGAAGCCGCCCCGACGATTTCTCTTATCGCATCTTCACTGTAGTCCTGCAATAGTGATGCACCGTTGCGCGTATCGCCAATGATTTTTTCGCTTTTGGCTCTCAGAAGATCCGCTTTCCTTTTCAAATCTTCATTTGTTGGATCGAGGCTTAAGGCCTTCAACACATTTTCGTAGATTTCTTCGGTCGATTCGACTTCATCATGGAAGCCCAATACTTTTACCTCACCTTCGTTCGGTCCCGCTGTATCAGTCGTGTCGTCACCGCCAAGCCATACGATCATCGTAAGACACGCAGCCATCGCAGTCGGCAAACCGACCCAGAGGGCCCGCGAGAACTTCAGCGGTCGTTTGGTTGATGTGTCCGTCGCACATTCGACCAACCGATTGGTGAATTCATCATCCAGCAGTGGCGCTCCGCCGTCCGTAGCCACAACATGACCAGCCACTTCCAACAGCGCCAGATCGCGCCGGCAATGACCACACGCCAGCTGGTGTGCCCCGAATTCGGTCGCCAACGTTCCCGTCAGCGTCTTATCCAGATAGGCGTCGAATAGATTTTGTGATTGTTCGCAGTTCATCAACTCTTGAACCTCAGGCCATCGCGGCCAATCTTAAACCCGATCGCAAGCGAAAACGATTCGTCTGGCGATCTGCTTTCTCTATCTCTTCTAACCCGCCAACTCGCCCAGGATGCGTTGCGATCCAGACATTTCTTCAAGAACTGGCGAAAGCAGGCCTTTGAGCTTCGCCCGGGCTCGATGCAGATGACTCTTGACGGTGGCCACCGGCGTTTCGAGGATCGTCGCGATTTCCTGGCAGCCCATCTCTTGCTTGTAGAACAACAAGACCGTCGCTCGCTGCGCCGGCGTCAGTTGATCCACCGATTGCCAGATCATTGCCTTGAGGCGGTCTGCTTCCTCGGAGGCGGCTAGCTCGTGTTCTGCATCGGGTTCGGATGAAGCGTATCGCGTCCAGTCCATTTCACCGGAGACGGCCCGTTTCTTGCGCAACGTGTTCAGCGTCACGCGATAGGCAATGGTAAACAGCCAAGTGCTGAACCGATAATCGGGATTAAACGAATCGAGTGCCGCGAACGCCTTCAAAAAAGCATCTTGGCAAATCTCTTCGGCGTCGTGGTGATTGCGATGCATCCGCCAAACGAACGCGAACAGCCGTTGCTTGTGGGCGTCGATCAGAGCGCGCATGGCGGCTGCATCCTGGCGCTTTGCCTTCTGCACCAGGCGCAGTTCCTCCGATCGATCCATCGGGGCCGTCCCTTCCTGTGATTTCTTCACATCCATATCACCCTGCACCCTTGTACTCACGAAAGGCTGATCCGTTGCGATTCATCTGGTCGGTCCTAGAATATGCCGCTGTAGGATCATTGTAGAATCCAATGGTGTCTTGGGCATCTGAGCTGCGTTTCTGTCACCCAGACCGGCATTTCTCCTAAGGGTAGTTTCGGCAAAGACTTATGTCCAAGAACAGCAAATCAGATTCCCCCTCGATCCGCAACAAGAAAGCTACCCATAAGTTCGAAATTCTCGAAAAAATCGAATGCGGGCTGATATTGCTGGGTACGGAGGTCAAAAGTCTTCGCCAGGGCGGAGCGTCGCTGGATGAAGCCTACGCCCGGATCGACGGGCATGAGGTGTGGCTGATCGGGGCTAACATTCCGCCATACAAGCATGGCAACGTGATGAATCACGAGCCGAAACGGTCCCGCAAGGCATTGATGCACAAACGCGAGATCCTCAAACTTCTTCCCAAAGTTCATCAGAAGGGCCAAACGCTGGTTCCGCTGCGGATCTATTTCAACGATCGAGGACTTTGCAAATTGACGCTTGCCTTGGCGAAAGGAAAGACGCAGGGCGACAAGCGGCATGACCTCAAGAAGAAAGACCAGATGCGCGAGATGAAACGGGCAATGCGTCGATAGTTTCCGCACGATCAATGGCATGCGATGACCGATGGCCAAGAAAAAAACAAGCGACAAAGTCCGCTGTGCGTGGGCGGCGAATGAATTGGCCGTCGAATATCATGACCTCGAATGGGGCGTGCCGGTTCACGATGATAGGCTGCTGTTTGAATTCTTGATACTCGAAGGCGCCCAAGCCGGACTGAGTTGGGATACGATTCTCAAGAAGCGCCCCCACTACCGCAAAGTCTTCGATCGATTCAACGCCAAGAAAATCGCCAAGTACGATGAGAAGAAAATCGAAGCGTTGCTGACTGATCCAGGCATCGTGCGTAATCGCCTGAAAGTCAATTCGACGGTGACCAATGCGCAGGAATTTTTGAAGGTTCAGAAAGAGTTCGGCAGTTTTGACGCGTACCTCTGGCAATTCGTGGGCGGCAAGCCGATTCAAAACAAATGGCGACGCATGAATGATGTGCCGGCGATGACGGCAGAATCCGACGTGATGAGTCGCGACCTAAAACGCCGGGGTTTTCGCTTCGTCGGTTCGACGATTTGTTACGCGCTCATGCAAGCGGTGGGTATGGTCAACGACCACACCACCAACTGCTTTCGATACAAAAAACTCGGTGGGAATTCCGACAAGCGATGAAATTCAAACCGACGCCCCACCGCTGGTCGCTCACGCCCAAACAGGCGATCCGGATTCAATCAAAACTTGCCGGAAAGGTCATTGTTCGCAAGCCGACCCGCCAGCTGCGCTACATTGTTGGCGTCGATCTCGCTTTCACATCTGGATTGTCCCACTGCATCGCAGCGGCAGTCGTTTGGGATCGACGAGACAAACACATCGTCGAATCCGCGTACGCGAAACGGCCAGTACGGCTTCCTTACATCCCTGGATTACTCTCGTTTCGCGAAGCACCGGCAGTGTTGGCCGCACTTCGCAAAGTTCGCCATCCGGTTGACGCCATCATGTGTGACGGGCATGGACTTGCTCACCCGCGCCGCTTCGGCATCGCATGTCACGTCGGGTACATCTGCAACGTGTCGGCCCTCGGTTGCGGTAAAAGTCGATTGATCGGCGAACACGATGACCCTGCGGTCAGACGCGGATCGTCGCGACCGCTGAAAGTTGGCACTGAAAAAGTTGGACTGGTGCTACGAACCCGTGACTACGTCAAACCGGTTTACATCAGTGTCGGGCATCTGATCGATCTGGACACTGCCCGCCGCGTTGCTCTCGATTGTGCGTGCGGGTATCGCCTACCGGAACCCACCCGCCAAGCCGACATTCTCGTTGCAAAATTGACGCGATCTGATCGTGGCGTTACCAATTGAGCCAACCTTGGATCGGGCGCTATCGGAGGATTACCATGAACTCAACCCGCAATAGAATCTTTATCGGTCTGGCCGCACTTGCCTTTGTCGGAACTGGGTGCGCGCAATCCAAAAAATCCGACTGGACTGGCACCTGGAAATCGCAAGGCAGCGGACCCGGCGGAAAGCTGGAGTGCGTCGTCGAACCGCTTGACGGTGAGCAATGGAAAGCCACGTTCACCGGCTATTGCAATCGCGAATTTGCGTACAAAGTGCAAATGGATGGGCGACAGAAAAAGAAGAACATCTTTTTTCAAGGTCATGCCGACTTGGGTGAAACCGACGGCGGAACGTACACGTGGACCGGACAAATTAAGGGTGACACGTTCGTTGGAATTTATTCAGGTGCGAAGGGTCGAAAGGCTGGCAGCTTCTCTATGCGCCGAAAGAACTAGCTCATGGATTGACAGTCGATGGACTGGCTGAGACGGCACTTCATTCATCACACCGTTCGCATGCAAGACACGCCTTCGCGCGAGGACACATCAAACGGGAACGATTTGCCGACAGTTCGGTGGTGAGTTTCCAGTGCAATGTCGGGTGTGTTGTTCTGACCACTGAGGTGTGAAAGCGCAATCCATTGGTGACGCTTCGAGGCGACCCGTCGCAGCACGCCCGCCGCCTCACAATTCGAGAGGTGACCGCCCTTGCCTCGAATCCGCGCCTTGAGAAATGCAGGGTATTCGCCCATCTGCAACATATCGACGTCGTAGTTGCTTTCAAGATACGCCGCGTCCACCGAATCGAGCAAACCGTCGAGTTTCTTAAACGCATATCCGAGATCGGTGAGAATCGCCAATCGCGTTCCGTCGTGTTCTACGACAAACACCACGCCATCGACCGCATCATGAGGTGTTGAAAATGTATGGACTTTCGTAACCCCGAATTCGAGCGTGTGCCCTGCGATGAAATGTCGAACTTGGTCAGTCTTACCGAGATCGCACTGAACCGCGTAATGCGTCGGGCGGGTCATGTAAATCGGCAAGTCAAACTTGCGATGAAAAATGCCCGCGCACCGGACGTGATCGCTGTGTTCATGTGAAATCAACAATGCATCAACGTCGCGTGGTGAACGGTTATGCTCGGCCATTCGTTGCTCAAGCTGCTTTCCACTCACGCCAGCATCGAATAACAAGCGGGCATCATCCGTTTCAACATAGATGCAGTTGCCATTGGAACCCGATTGGACGGAAAATGTAACCATGCTGTGCGATCGCTTCGATGCTGACCATCGTTCGTGCGGACAATTCAAAGTCGTTGCAGGTGTTGACCAAACGCCGATCCTTAGCCTACCCTCCGATCATGGAGCTTGGAAGACTCAATTCGACAAAAGTTGCCGACGCGCTGACCACCACGCGCATCAAGCGCTCGATCACGGTCCTAAGCGAAGTCGACAGCACCAATCGGCACGTGCTCGATATGCCGGACGATGCACTGGACGGCGTCGTCGTGGTCGCAGAGAGACAAACGCAAGGTCGCGGTCGCCGAGGCAATCAATGGCAATGCCCAGCCGGCGCGGGTTTGCTGTGTACCGTCGGATTGGCCGACCTCAACAGCACGATCGATGCGAATTTGCTATCGCTGGTCGTCCCGATCGCGCTCAGTGAAGGCATATTCAATGAGACCGGACTCCGCACTGAAATCAAGTGGCCGAACGATCTGGTGTTCCGGGGTCGCAAGCTATCGGGCATATTGATCGAAGCCCAAACGTCCGGTGCAAACAACATCCGGTACGCGGTGGGATTCGGCATCAACTGCCTTCAGCACCGCGGACACTTCGATGAATCAATTCGCGACCAAGCCACCTCGCTGGATCTGGAATCGGATTCACCCATTAATCGAGAGGCGGTCTTGGCGTCGGTCCTAAATGCCCTCGACGCCAGGTTGCTGCAATCCGGGCGATGGTCGGCAGACCGCATTTGCGGAGAGTGGCGATCGCTGGCTGCCGGGCTGGGCGGTCGATGTGAAGTCCAGGAGAATGGCCGGGCATTCTCTGGAAACCTAATCGACATCGATCCCAACGCGGCGATCATTGTGCAGCTGGATGAGGGCGGCCGGCGGTTGTTCAATGCGGCTAGTACGACCGTCCTGAGCCTGACGATGTAGAGGCTACTTCCCTGTGACTTGTTCCTGTGAACGGTTAAATCTGGATCTCGGACGCGAAATGTGAACCGGAAGTTCAATTTCGTTGAATCGGAACGTCATCGAATCACGGAATAGGACCTCGGTAACAATGTTTTGTTGATCACACCTTGCCGATACACAATTGGCGATCACCAGCTCAGATTTCAAAGTCACGTTGGCTGGGTCTTGCCGGAGTGGACGCCCTATCTGGCGACTGCTAGAATCGAACGACAGCGGTCAAGATTAGGTTTTTTGTTGGTCAGCCGTAGGGTAACGGACTAAGAATGGTCGGCCTCTAGTGTTGCCCAAATTATCAACGTGTGAGCGGGAGCAGATATAATGTTCGAACGGTTTACGGATCGGGCACGAAAAGTCATGGCGCTGGCCAATCAGGAAGCCCAGCGATTTAACCATGAGTACATTGGTACCGAACACGTCCTTCTTGGCTTGGTCAAGGAAGGGTCAGGTGTCGGTGCAAACGTCCTTAAGAACATTGACGTAGACCTTCGCAAGGTTCGCCTTGAAGTTGAGAAGCTCGTCAAGAGTGGTCCGGACATGGTGACCATGGGCCGGCTTCCACAGACGCCGCGCGCTAAGAAGGTCATCGAATACGCCATCGAAGAAGCGCGCAATCTCAATCACAACTACGTCGGAACCGAGCATCTGTTGCTGGGGCTGCTGCGCGAGCAAGATGGCGTCGCTGCCCAGGTACTGATGAATCTGAATCTCAAGCTTGATGAAGTGCGCGAAGAGGTTCTGAATCTGTTGGGTGCAGGTGCCGAGTCGGAAGAAGTCGGCGGTGCCGTCGCCGGTGAAGCGCAGCCCAACAAGAAGAGCAAGACGCCTGCGCTGGATTCCTTCGGGCGTGATCTCACTGAGTTGGCTCGTACCGACAAACTTGATCCGGTCATCGGACGATCGCACGAAATCGAACGCGTCGTCCAGATTCTTTGCCGTCGCCAGAAGAACAACCCCGTATTGCTGGGTGAAGCGGGCGTCGGTAAGACGGCGATCGTTGAAGGCCTTGCGACCAAAATTGTTGAAAACGATATCCCTGAAATTCTCGCCGATCGCCGCATTGTCGTGTTGGACCTGGCGATGATGGTGGCTGGCACAAAATATCGTGGTCAGTTTGAAGAGCGTATCAAGTCGGTCATGAATGAAGTGCGACGGGCTCGTAACGTCATTCTCTTCATCGATGAACTCCATACGCTCGTTGGTGCCGGTGGTGCTGAAGGCGCAATCGATGCATCCAACGTGCTCAAGCCTGCTCTTTCACGTGGTGAGATTCAATGCATCGGTGCGACGACGCTCGACGAATATCGCAAGTACATCGAAAAAGACGGTGCCTTGGAGCGCCGCTTCCAGCAGATCATCGTCGAACCACCATCAGAAGAAGAAACGGTCGAAATCCTCAAGGGACTTCGCGACCGTTACGAAGCGCACCATCGCGTGCGTATTACCGACCAAGCCCTCAAGACGGCTGTCGAGCTTTCGGGGCGGTACATTTCAGGCCGCGTTCAACCGGATAAATCCATCGACATCATCGATGAAGCCGGTGCCCGCGTCCGATTGAAGTCAATGACCAAACCGCCAGACCTCACCGAGTTGGAGCGTGATGTCGATCGCGTCAATGCGGAGAAAGACGAAGCCGTCCGTGGTGCAGACTACGAACGTGCGGCTGAGCTGCGCGACAAGTCCGAGACGCTCAAGACGCAAAAGATCGAGATGAAAAAGCGTTGGCGCGACCGCATTCAAGAATTCGACGGCGAAGTGGACGAAGAAATCATCGCTGAAGTGGTCAGCTCGATGACCGGCATTCCACTCATGCGGATGGAGAAGGACGAGATCGAGCGTCTGCTGCAACTCGAAGCCGAACTCCATCGCAAGGTTGTCAGCCAGGACGAAGCCGTCAAGGCGATCGCCCGTGCGGTGCGTCGTTCGCGCAGCGGTTTGAAAGATCCAAATCGTCCGATGGGCAGTTTCATCTTTGTCGGTCCGTCAGGCGTCGGAAAGACGTACCTGGGCAAGTGCCTCGCCGAATTTATGTTTGGCGATCCCGATGCGCTGATGATTCTCGACATGTCGGAATACATGGAGAAGCACAACGTTTCGCGTTTGGTTGGTGCGCCTCCAGGATACGTGGGCTACGAAGAAGGCGGTCAGCTAACAGAGCGCATCCGTCGTCGACCCTACTCGGTCGTGCTGTTCGACGAAATCGAAAAAGCGCATCCAGATGTCTTCAACATGTTGCTTCAGATCATGGAAGAAGGCCGCTTGACCGATTCGTTTGGCCGCTACGTCGACTTTAAGAACACAATCATCATCATGACCAGTAACGTCGGTGCCGCGAAGATCACGCACGAAACATCGTTCGGCTTCCAACAGCAGGACGAGGACGTGAACTATGGCAAGATGAAGGAAACGCTGCAGGGCGAGTTGGAAAACCACTTCCGTCCAGAGTTCATCAACCGTCTCGATGAGATCGTCGTCTTCCACAAACTGGTCCACGACGATCTGGTGCAGATCATCGATCTCGAGGTGGCCAAGCTTGCAGACCGCTTGCGTACGAAGGGCTTGGAACTCGAATTGACCGACGAGGCCAAGGACTTCCTGATCGAACGTGGCACCGACGAGAAGTTCGGCGCTCGTCCGCTGCGTCGTGCGATCGAGCAATACGTCGAAGATCCGCTGTCCGAGGCGATGCTGCGAGATTCGTACGCGGGCAAGAATCGCGTGGTGGTTTCGGTTCGACCGGCTGCCACCGATGATGACCTGCCGATGCTGGTATTCGAAGGCATTTTCGTCGCAGGCGACAAGCCAGCCGAAAACGAGGCCGTCGGCGCCGGATCCGATGTCGCCGACGCGACCTAGATCGCCATCAAATCCAAGCGCTTTCGGGCAATGTGAGCAGAGATGTTCACATTGCCCTTTTTTTGTTTCCGGTGGGTGCGAATTCGACCATCATGGCAAACGCGGTTAGAGTCTCTTCCATACGCCGGGGGCGCGTAGGGAACAAAATTACCGCAACGGATTGCCATCAACATCATGCCTGTCGAATCGCCAACGCAGCAACATGCCGACGAAATGAAAGCGCTGGCCCGCGAGGAATTTGAATCGTGGGCGGGCAGTTACGACCGGTCGCTCCTGCACGTGTTCTTATTTCGCCCGTCATATCGGGTGTTGACCGAAGAAATCGCAAGCTGGTATCGCGATCATCAGCGTCCCATGCGTGTGTTGGATATTGGCTGCGGAACCGGTGAGTTGGCCTCCATCTTGTCGCGTGGCGATTGGCCCATTGATGTGGTCGGCCTGGATTATTCGCCAGCGATGTGCGAAGTCGCCAGCAAGAAGTTCGAGCAAGTCGAACTCCCCCACCGCGTTCGGTTCACCGCCGCCGACAGTGAGTTCTTACCCTTCGCCGACAACACCTTCGACTTGGTGACGTGCTCAAACTCGTTCCACCACTACCCGCACCAAGACGCCGTCGTCCGCAACGTTCACCGCATCCTTCGCCCGCAAGGCCGTTTCGTTTTGATCGATGGGTTCCGCGACAATGTGGTCGGCTGGGTGACGTTCGACGTGGTAATCGCCCACATCGAAAAAAACGTCCACCACGCCCCGTGGTCACAGATCGACGGTTACTTCCGCGACGCCAACTTCAAAAACATTCGCCGCCGCAAGTTCAACTTCTGGATGCCGCTCTGCGCGACGATCGGCGAAGTCGCGTAGCATTCCACACTCGGCTCGGTGTATCGCTGTTGACATCCCCAGCTAAAACACGGCGATCAGAATGCCGGCTTAGCCCCTTCGGCAACGTCGACGAATCTTTTTGAAGCTGGGTCGTATGTGGTCACCACACCGGTCTCAAACGTGTACACCCACCCGTGAATCTCCAGCGTTTTCGCCGCGACGGCCTCAGCAACGGCTGGATGCGTTCGCAAGTTCTCGATTTGGTTGAGGACGTTTTGCTGTACCCCTACCGCCAATCGCTCTTCTGGTTCAGTCACATCTCCGAATTCCTCGCGCATCACCTGCGCGGTTTTGTCAGCGAACTTGAGAACGGCCTGAACAGCCGGAAGGGTCTTAATTGAAGATGGCGCGAGCAGGCCTCCGACAGCCCCACAATGCGAGTGCCCACAGATGATGATGTCCGGAACCTGCAGGACCTTAACGGCATATTCAATCGTCGCCGCCTCACCGCTGTGCAAAGCATCGTATGGCGGGACAATATTGCCCGCCGTCCGCAGCACAAAGATTTCACCAGGCTTGGTCTGCGTGACAAGATTCGGATCGATCCGCGAATCGGAGCACGTGATAACCAACGCCACCGGATGCTGGCCATTGGCAAGTTCTTCAAAAAGCTGCTTCTCAGTAGGAATAACATCCTGCTGAAACCGCTGAATTCCGTCAATCAGTTTACGCATCGTCAAAGTCTCCTCTGGCGTGTGAAATTAATCTCTACTCGATTCGGACATTGGGAAGGAATTCTATGCGGCCAACGAAACGAGGCCACCCCACACCAGTTTGATTTTGTAAATACCGAAAATGACGTAGGGTGCGGCTTGCCGCACCTGTTAAAATCGAAGCCAGAATCCAGAAAGTTGGATTGCTTCCCCCTAAGCGGGTCACATCATAAACGCATGTATTGCCTGAATTGCGGATACAACTTGTTCGGTCTGCCTCGCAACGTTTGCCCGGAGTGTGGGGGCAAATTTGATCCAAACGATGTTAGATCGTTCAACATTCGGGCAAAGCGACGGGGAATTCTTCCGTTTTGGATTCCTGCGTCTATGGCGTTCTATCCAATCCTGCCACTTGTCCTAATTTATTTATGCGTCGTGGATTGCCGCCGAAGCCCATCTTGGACGCGCACCGAAAGCAATGGCCGACGACCCAAAGCAATTGGGCGGATGGGTTCCGCTCGTTTATGGCGTCGCCCAAGTCTCATTGCTTGGACTTGTCGTTTGGGCCCCTTTGACGCTGTCCGCCTTTGCAACCTACGTGCTGGCCGGTCGTGAAGACGATCGGTTACTTCGTGCTTTGCTCTTGTTGGTTGTCGCGACCGTATTAGCTGGTGCGTTCATTTTGTTCCTGCAAAGTTTCATCGGCAATTGGTTCCTCGATTGAAGCGTTCTCACCTGTTTGCAACTCATTCGCCCCGCCGCATTCCGGACATCGCGGTTCTACCAAGCCGATTAAGCTGTAACCACAGTGAACACATTCGTTTCGCAACCGCCGACGTCGCCGGCGCATCGGTCCGCGAAACAGAGCAAATATCGGATAGGCTGCAAAGAAGAAGAACGCGATCCAAATCGGAAACACGAGAAACCCGAATTGATTGGTTCGGGGAGTCCGGCCCTTGGGGTTCCACGATGGAATCCGGCCACTCATTCGCGTGGCGTTTGACGATTGACGGAAACAGGGATCAAACAACGCCGACTGCAGCATCATCTGACGTCGATAAGCCTTGGCCGCGTCGAAAACGTCGGGATCTTCCGCGTGAAGTCGCTCGGCCGCTTCGTCCATTGCGACGGTTATGCGACCAATGAACATCATGAAACTGCCACGGTGGGCCCTGGCAACGATAACCGTGTCTCGCCCGTCGACGATATCGCGGACGACGCCATGCTCGTTTGAAAAACCGAGTACAAACAAGAACACGCAACCCATGGAAAGCACAGTAAATATAGTGATGCAAAACTTGTGGGTCATTTCGCTGGCCCAAGCGATGTGGCGCAGTCACAAAACGCGACTAGACCGCACCCATCAATGCGACGAAGTCGTCGTCCGGCTCTCGCGGTGAAGAATTGAATGAAGGCGCTGGGGCTCGAACCCAGGACCTACGGCTTAAAAGGCCGTTGC
>BQJS01000039.1 GCA_021604825.1 Phycisphaerae bacterium
GCGGCATTTGCCATGCGCCCTTGCATGCCGGACGATTGGACATGCCGCTGCATCGATCGCACCGGTTTGCTTGGAGCCAATCCTCAGGACACGCTCACCCAGCGCTTTGAACATCATCTTGCCGAGGTTCAGGAGTGGCGAGCGGGGGAGGCTGAAGAATTCTGCTTACTCTCGTGTAAGGAAGAAGATCCGCAGTTGGCACTTGCGCTATTGAATTCGGCGCTGTCGCAGGATCCGCACATGACCGAGGCGCTGCTCCTTCGGGCACTTCGATACGAAAAGCTCGGCGAGTTTGAAAAGATGAAGGTCGATGCCTTGCAAGCGATCGAGCTTCGCAAGGGTGGCGATTTGGCCCACGGTGTGCTGGGGACGGCACAGTACTTGCTTAAGCAATACGTGGATGCCAACAAGACGCTGACAGAGGCCATCCAGCGCAACCCGCGAAATGTCCTATGGTGGTATGACCGGGCGGTCGTGAAAGGTTACATGGGAAAGTTCGAGGAGTCGTTGTCTGACGCGAACACGGCCATCGGCATTAACTCCAAGTATGCATTTGCCTATGTCGCCCGCGCCATCGCGCAGGTTGGATTGAAGAATTCGGGCGCTGCGATGGAGGACTTCAATCACGCCGAACGATTGGATCCGCGCATCATTGACATCTTTATCCAGCGCTGCGAGTTGTTTTTACTTTCAGGTCAATTCGACAAAGCGATGGCCGACGCCAACCGTGCCGTCAAACTCAACCCTCGAAACGCGGCTGGGTACCAACGCCGAGCCCACGCTTACATCCTATCGAAGAGATACGACGAAGCGCTGGAGCCCATCAATAAATGCCTTGAGATGAATCCAGAGGACGCCATTTCACTTCTGCTGAAGGGGATCGTCCATTGTCGGGCGGGCGCGAATGAAGCGGCTCTTGCTGCGCTGGATCAGGCGCTGAAAATCAATCCAACCGATCCGAGGGTGCTTCAGTATCGAGCGAAGGCCCTACTTCGGCTCGGTCGAAATCAAGAGGCCATTGCCAGCTATTCGCGATGGATTGACTTAAGCCCGTCGGATTCCTACGCATTGATGAAACGCGGCATGGTCTACGAAATGATCGGCGAGTCACGCCTCGCACTATCTGACTACGATCGTGCAGCCAACCTCTCTGGGGCAGTGCGTGAGTACTCAGATCTTTGGTCATTTTTACTCTGCAAGCTTGAGGGTGATGATGGTGGTGCGGCTAATTACTTAGGTGATCGCGTCGAAGACGATGCATTGGTTGGCACCACGGCGACGTGGACGCAGCGACTATTCGCGTTTGTGACCGACCGCATCGAATTCGTCGAGTTGCTGGACGCTTCATCTGGCTCGAGCGAAACGATCGAAGCATACTATTACGGCGGCGTGAAGGCCCAGCTGGAGGGAGATCGCGAGGAGGCCATTCGCCGATTCACCGAAAGCGCCGCGCGCAATCACGATGATGTTGTTGAGGGCGACTTCGCGGTCGCTCGCCTTCGGGCTATGAATGTTGTCTTCACCCCGGACCAATCCCCACCGGACAGTCAATCTGTACCGGAAGGCGGAATCTCTCAACCCAAATAACCAAACGAAAGCAATCGGTCATGAACCAAAAGAACCCGTGTATTCATATTCTCGTCGCTGCTGCCACGCTTGCGTTGATCGCCAGCGAAGTTCGCGCCCAGACACGCGGTGGCGATCCGGTTATTTATGACAACGGTTCGTTCATCACAGCCAACGATGGGTGTCCGGATTTTGGATACACGGGACGAAGCACACCTTCCGCACCGAACACGGCATTAGGTCTCGGCATCGATGGACGATCAGCCCGCGTTGCGGACGATTTTGAGATTCCGGTTGGTCAGTCGTGGGATATGACCAGATTGATCTGGCGCATGTACCAAGTTAACACGCCGATCACCACCCAGATCGCACGGGCGCACGTTCGCATTTGGACATCGAATCCCTTGAGCGGTGGCACGCCAATACTTGGCGACCTCTTGATCGATCGCCATGAGTTTACGATCGACGCCGGAGCGCACCGTACCGGAACCGGCGACACGGTTAGTTGCGCCCGTCGAATCATGAACGTTGAGATCGACATGAACTGGGCTCCTGTTCTGCCAGCCGGTCATTATTGGGTTGAAGTCGCGCTACACACTGACGAGTTGCAGACGATATTCGGCCCACCAACGGAACCGCGTGGCGGAGCAGACAACGGAATCCGGATGGACCTGGCTGGCGATCCACTATCCTCTACCGACATCGGCTCGGGGCTTCCAATGGATTTCCCGTTTCAGTTTACCGGCCAACTCGTCGCTGATCCGGTAAACGCTTGTGCTCTGCCTAACGGTACGTGCCAGAACGCCACGCGAGATAACTGCGAAAACACACTCAATGGCACGTGGAGTTTTTCGCATCCTTGCGCCGAACTTGGGGCTTGTTGCGACTTCGCTTCGGGCGACTGCGCCGATCCCGTCGAACCAGAAGCATGCGTCGATGAAACGCAGACGTTCTTCGAGGGCGTGACTTGCGCTGCGCTTCCGATTTGTGGCGCGGTCAATGGAGCGTGCTGCTTTCCTGACGATACACCTGTCGACTGCCAGTCGTTTACCAGCGGTGTGAATTGCACAGCCGCCGGCGGTTACTGGCATCCCGGGTCGTGCGGCCTCGTCGAGTGTTTCGATTACTGCGAAACGCCTGCACCTGTCACCGATGGTATCTCACCATTCGTGACATCGGGAGCGACCACCGACGGACCGCAAGCCAATCAGGACTGCGCACTCGATCCATTGGTGGGGACAGCCGACATCTGGTTGCGATATCAGTCCACCTTGCTCAACTCCAACGGTGCAGTCACGTTTTCGATCTGCAACAACGATGGATTCGATGCAACGCTTCAGGTGTATCAGACCGACGCGTCTACCATTTGCGACGATCTCAAGAATACGTCGCTCGCGGAATACTGCGACAACGACGGATGCGGTGTTGTGGGTGGCTCATCGCTGGTGAATGTTAGCGCTTCTCCGGGCGACGAGTTTCTGATTCGAATTGGCGGGTACGATGGCGACAGCGGTGGTGGTCAGCTTGAGATTCTACCCATCGAAGCCGGGACCGGTGCCTGCTGTACATTGGACGGACAATGCAACATCGTCAGCGAAGGTGCTTGCTCGTCGGTTGGCGGGGCGTTCCTTGAAGGGGCTGACTGTTTCAACGCACAAGCGACCTGCGGACCCATCGGCGCCTGCTGCCTGGGAACCGATGGTTGTGTCGAAACGCCCGAACTGGGTTGTACATCTCAAAGCGGCATGTTCCTCGGCGATGGATCGACATGTGTGAGTCCTGCCGATTGCGATGGTGACGGGGAGACGAACTTCTGTGCGCTCGCGGGTGGGGCACCAGACTGCAACGAAAACACCATTCCGGACAGTTGCGACATTGATCCGATCATTGGAATCACGACGGACTGTGATGGGAATACGATTCCCGACGAGTGCGAATTGCTGCCATTGTGTTGCCCGGGCGATCCCGATCTGAGCAAGACGATCGATGCAGGAGACATCACGCACATCGTCGATGCGCTGCTTGCTTCAACGACCGATTGCCAAACGCTCGAATACTGTCGTACCGACACCAACCAAGATCAACGCCTCAACGGCAAGGATATCGCCGCGTTTGTGAATCTAATGCAGAGTGATCCGGTTTGCGATCCTGTGTTGCACGTCAGCGCACGAGTGATTGTGCCCCCGCCAACAGACCGCGCCAATGCGGTGTTCGTCTTGGATCAAGACGGCGAACTGTTGCGATCGTATCCGCAGGTGCCAGCAGCCGCTGCCGATGGCTTTGGTTATCGAGATGGTGCGAGCGACGGTACTTACGTGTACTTCGGCTGGATTGGTGGTGTCGCGAGACACAACGCTGACGGTAGCGGTGGCGTTCAGATTATCACGGGCCCGACGCCCGGTACCGAAACGACTTGGCGCACCTTGGCGTATGACCCGACGGGTGACGGTGGTAACGGAAGCCTGTGGACGCAGAGCTTCTTCTCCGACTTGGTCGAAAGCGATCTGTCCGGCAACCTGCTCAATCAGTTCCCCAATAGCGGTGAAGGGTTCTACGGAATGACTTACAACAATGCCACCGGCATGCTCTGGGGGCATGGGTTGGATGGAACTACGTTATCCGCGAGAATCTATGAAATTGATCCAGAGACGGGATTGTTGACAGGCGTGTCTCACCCTTCGCACCACAACGTTCCCGGCGGTGCTGATGACGGCTTCGCTTTTTATGGCGGTCTGAGTTCAAACGATGCCACCGGGACGATGTTTGGTGTTCTGCAAGGATCGCCCAACGACGGGATATTCAGCATGGACTCAAGCGGTGCATTAACACCACCGCTCAGCCCCAACCCACGCGTAGACTTTGAATTCCAATCGGGCACCAATGCCGCACTGGGTGTCGCCGCCGTGCAACCGTAGCGTTGCTGCTGGCCATCTGCGTTTGTTCAAGTTAATCGAAGTTCGTCGACCCAGTCGAATTGTGCTTGCGTGTCGGGGACTGCGCAGCCGCGTGATGCCTCGATCAATTCAAACGATCTTGCTGTGGTCAGTCCGGTTTGGCGTAGCAGGCACGCGGCGACCAGCGATGAGCGACCGATCCCCATTCTGCAATGGATTGCGATTGCTTTCTTCTCAGCCAATCGCATATCGAGTTCTTTCAAAAGCACGTTGAAGTCGGCTAGGTCGGAAGGTACGGAGCGGTCTTCGATGGGGAAGCGCACGTATTCGATGCCGTGGGTTGCGCACTGCTGCGCTTCTTCGCGCAATTCGAGTTCCTCGACTTCATCATCGGTGAGCAGCGATACAACCACATCGACCGATTGGGAGCGGAGCGATTTGATCTCGGTTTCGAGCCAATCTGCCCCTCGCGGGCGGGCCATGATTGCTTGCCGCGAGTTGATTTCGCTAATCCAGTAGAGTTTGACCATGCAGGCGCAATCCTGACACATCGGGCTCCACAAGTCCATACACATTGATTTAAGTTTCCGGTTGTAATCCTCCGACGATTGTAGTAGGCTGTCTACGACGCCTGTAGGAGGCTGGGCGTTGCGGTTTGGTTGGGTTTTGCCTCATCCGGGCCGGTTCCCTCTGGAGAAAAATACTGAATGGCTGAGAACGAATACGAATTGGGTGGCGCTGAGCTGGACGTGTTGCGCGCCCTTTGGGATGGCGGGCCGGGAACGGTTCGCGATGTGATGGCCCACTTGCCTGCCCGGCGGCGCAAAGTTGCCTACACGACCGTTCAAACGCTTTTGCACCGTTTGGAGCAAAAGGGTTACGTCAAATGCGATAAGTCGGATCTTGCCCATGTGTTTCGGGCCAAGCTGACGCGCGAACGGGTGCAGCGGGCCCGCCTCAAATCGATGGTCGGTCAGTTGTACGACGGAGCCGTCGGAGCGATGGCGCTGCATCTGGTGAAAACGCAGAAGCTGAGTCGCGATGAGTTGGCTGAGTTGCAGAGACTCATTGAGAAACTCGACGAGTGACGGTTGTTTGAATTGCTCTAATCGACTCTCCCCGGTAACTCAGCGAGGTCTTATCGAATCAGTTTGAGTTTGAGTGATGCACGGCTCGTGCCTGTTGGGGCGAGCCTTGTCCAGACGGTTGCGTTTGGTGGCTTGAACGAACCATGCAGCGGATGGAATTGGATATGCAGTGGGTGGAAATCATCTTGGATGCGATGTGGCGCGGGGCGATTGCGGTGATTCCGTTGGCCTTGCTGACGGCAGCCATCTGCCGCCAACTGAAACATCGGCCTGGTGCGCGGCATGGGCTTTGGCTTGTCGCGATGTTGGGGTTGATCGTTGTGCCATTCTTGCCGTCTGCGATTCGGTTGCGACCCAAGCCGATAGCCAGTGCGACGTTACCAACAGCAATCGACGATGCAGAGACGCCAGTCCCGCCAACAACAACAGCGCCCACGAGCGAATCCAATCGTAATATCACGCCGATTGCCGAAAACACTGCAACTGAAGCTGGATTCGCTCAACAAGATGCTACTCTAATGGATGAGCACCGTCCGAAGAATTCCGTCAATCACCGATTGTCTCAACTTGAACCGGTCGGGCAATTGGACGGCGTGCTCGATTCGAACCTCGAAGTAATAGACCCCACGACTGAGCCTGATAGGCCATTGTCGGGCGAATCCCCAAAGCACATTGCAAGTGGGGCCATCGCGCCTGCAATGGAATACGATTCAGTTGGAGCAGCCAAGACCCATCAGGTTGTCGCCAATACTTCGCAAGATTCATCACCGCCATCGTTTGTGCGGCGACACTTGCTGACACTCATTGGAGCGTGGCGTAAGTGGGTCGGGCAGTTGGCGGCTGCTCGCGACGCGCTCGGTGGCATCTCGCCGATTCCTGCATCGCTTTGGCTGTTCGGATCAGTGTTGTACGCGTTGCTCTACGGTCTAAATGGTTGGCGTTGGGCGCGGCGACTTCGACACGCTGACAAAGCTCCGTTCGATACAAGACACCTTGTCTTTCGGGTGGCTCGTTCGTTGGGTTTGAAGAATGTACCGGAGTGCGTGGTCGTGAATCGTCGGGTTTCGCCGATGATCTGGTGCGGTTGGCGGCGACGATTGGTATTGCCAGCCGAGCTTTGGAATGAGTTGGATGCCGGTGGTCGGGTGGCAGTGGTGACGCATGAACTCGCACACTTGCACCGTCGCGATCATTGGGTGCGATGGATCGATGTTGTGGTGGGATGTTTGTACTGGTGGCATCCGATGGTGTGGTGGGTGCGTTCGCGCATCTCCGCCGAAGCCGAAAACTGCTGCGACGCCTGGGTGACGTGGCTGCATCCGAAGAGCCGCCGCGCATATGCAGAAGCACTGCTGACCGCGCGACGCCACATTTCAACTGACGTTCACACCGCACCCGCGCTGGGTATTGGTGCGGCGACACGAAAATCAAAAAACTTTGCCAGGAGACTAACGATGATTATGACGCGAAAAGATGCCCCAGGGATGGCCGCCACGGACTTGGTGTTTGCGCTGGCAGTCGTGTGTGCGGGTTGGCTTGCAACGCCCGCGCAGACCGGGGCGGCTGAACCACCGGAGGCTGATGATGCGTACGTGGTTGTATCGTCGGATGATGGCGTGATTACTGTGGGGAGTGCTCCCAAGGATATTCCGGTTGTCGTACACACGGCTGCATCTCAGGGGATTGGAGATCCTGCCGGTCGTGGCGGTCAAGACAACGAAACAAAGGATCGACTCGAACGCCTTGAACGTCAGATGTCCCGGCTTATGGAGATTATGGAATCAAGAGAGGGCAGAGGAATTCGTAGCGGCGTGGTGTCGCGGCGACCTGCTCTCGTCCCTGTACCGCCAGTGCCTTCTGTACCGCCAGTTCCTTCTTTGCCGAAAGTATTTCGATCGCGCCCATCGCAGTCTGTGACCGAAAGTCTGGCGCGGCGTCAAAAGGGAATGACCAAATCGAAGTCCACCTATTCATTGCCCGCCGGCAAACTGAAGGCCCTGACGAACTTGATGGCCCGCGACGATGTTCCAGTCTTGATCACACCGGGCAAGAACTCCATTACGGTCCAGGGGACTGCAGCCCAGCACGAAGTCTTCAAGCGTTTCATTGAAGTCATCGGTGGCGACGAGCAGCAGCGCATTAAGATTGGCGGTGGAAAACTCGACGCACTTTCGGCGTTGATGATACGCGATGACGTTCCGGTTCGTGTTGCACCTGGCAAAGATCATATCAATGTAATTGGTTCACCGGCTGAGCGAGAAGCCGTCGCCGATTTCATCAAACTGATTCAAGGTGAACCCGTTACTTCCAGGCGACCCAGCTCGGGGAGCGCGTTGTGGAACAACAACAGTCAAGCGTTTCCTTACGGCCAGCAGTCGCAGTCATCTTCATTTGGCAACGTCGAGAAAGCATATCAATCGGCAAGGCAAAGTGCGATTCAATCGCGTGAACGTGCGATCCGCGAAGAGCGCAGCGCTCTCCAGAAACAACAGCGTGAGATGCGTCGCCTGTCGCGAGTGTTGAATTCGCAACAAGAGGCTGCAGAAAGCAATGCGGAACTGCAGCGCGAGAAAGCTGAACAAATGCGCGAGAAAATGGAGCGCTTGCTCGAACAAACGCAAGAACTCAAAGAGCGGGCGAACGGTGCGGGTGTCGATTCCAGACGCAACGTCTTAAGTGAATTGGCCGCGGCTCGTGAAGTCGTCGCCAAACTCGAGCGTGAATTGGCTCTGGCGTCGGCGGAAGCGAACGGACATTTGCAGCATGTTGAGGCTCTTCAGGTGCAAATCGAAAGGATCGAATCCGAAGCCGATAAGCTGGAATCTCGCGGGGATGAATTGGAAGATGTCGCCGAGCAAATCGCCGAGGAGATGGCTGAGGTCATCGAATCCTAGGTTCGCATGGCGGCTGTGGATTGGCCATGCCGATCGCACTGATCGAACCGTTTCAGTTGTCGCCTATCAGTTTCAATCGTTTCATCATCAAAGTGTTGTGTTGCACCGAAATTGGCCGTCGCGGTCATGGTAGCGGAATCGGTGTGCGAACGTGTTGAAAGAGGGGATTCATGGCCATCAACTTTTTGTGTGGTTCATCAAATCGTGGTCGGTTGTTGGCGGTCATGATCATGTTGACGGTGAATTCGACGGTCCACGCGGCTGGTCATCCGAAGCCGTCGCAAGACGGTTCGACACCGGGCGACACTGCTGCTGCTGCGCGGCAGATCGATGCGGCCAACGGGATGCTGAGTCGGGGGCTTTACGATCTTGCCGAGGTCGAATACCGAGCAGCGCTGTCGGCGAATGCCAATGACGCCACCAATGCTTCGGCAAGATATGGCCTGGCGATTTGCATGTATCGGCAGAATCAGTTTGCAGAGACGGTCACCGCGCTCAAACCGCTGCTTGAAGATGATAGGTTTGCGTACGGTGCGGAAGTCGGGATCATGCAAGGGCAAAGTCAACTCGCGCTCGGTGGCTACGACGAGGCTGTAGATGCATTTAAGGCGGTGGCGATCACACACCCGTCACACAAGCTGGCGTCACAAGCCATTGTCGGAGCCATCGAAGCGCTTTATCAATCCGGTGCGAATGCCGAAGCCGTTCGTTACGCAAAGAAAATGACAGATCGCATCGCCCACAAGCCCACGCAAAACCGCGCCGAACTTCTGCAAGCTGCGGCACTGCTCAACTTGCAAGACGCATCCGGTGCAGCGACGATTCTTAAACGACTCCATGACGGCGAACTGGATTCACAATTCGCCACACAAGTCAAAATGTTGCTTGGTCAGTGCGCCCGTCTAACCGGTAACCATGCCGACGCGGTGACATGGTTTGGGAAGGTACTGTCGGATGGCGCGGGTGCTTTTGAGAACGACGCCCAACTCGGATTGGCTGACGCCCTCTATCGACTTGGCAATTTTGAAGAATCCGAACGCGCGATTCAAAGCATTCTGAAATCAAGCCCCGCCAAACCACTCCGTGCTGATGCGACGCTGCTATTGGGTCGCGTTCATTTTGACAAAGGCGCGTTTGCCCTGGCGCGAAAGGCGTTTGAAGCGGTCCATGATATCGGGCAGGCCAACCGCGCCGAGGCGGAGTATTGGATTGCCAAGTGCGCCCTGCGGATGGGCAGCGCTCGCGAAGCCGTCGAATTGTTCGATCGGTGGAACAAAGCCAATTCTGAGCACGCCATGAAAGCGGAGGCGGCTTATGACCACGCCGTCGCGCTGATCGAAGCGGGGCAATTCGATGAGGCCTCGACGGTGCTTCAACGCTTTCGCAAGAGATTTCCCGGCCACCAACTTGGTTCCGCAACGCTTCATTTGTTGGCTGTCACCGCCTATCGAAAGGGCGACGACGGTGCGTGCGAGCAGTTGTGCGTTGCATACACCGATCAGTTTCCGAGTGGCGCGGAACTTGCGGACGTCATGAGTCTAGCCGGTCGAAGCACGTTTCGCGACGAACAATGGCAATCGTCTGTTCGATGGAATACGCAATTTGCAAAGCAGTTTTCAGCTGACGCGCGCGTAGCCGAAGCAAATTTCCGCGCCGGCTTGGCTGCTTATCGTCTGGAAGACTTTACAGCCGCCGAGAAGTTTTTTGTGACACTCCTGGTTGATCAACAAATGCCTGAAGCATTTTCGGTGGCGTCGTTGGCGTTGGGTGACATTCGCTTTCAAGAGAAAGATTGGCCGGCGGCTGACCGGTGGTTGTCGAACTACTTGGCAACAGGTTCCGCACCACCGTCTGGAGACGAAGCCCTGCTCAAACGTGGTATCGCCCGCCGCCGCATGAACGACTCAGCCAGTGCGCTGGTTGATTTCGATGCCTTGGTCAAGCGTTGGCCGGAAAGTGCGCATCGGGCGCGGGCACTTCTCGAACGCGGGGAAGTACTCGCACTGCGGGGCGACAATTCTGCTGCGAATCAAGCGTTTGAGGAAGCGGCGAAGGCGAACGGTGGCCAAGGTGTCGCGACGCATGCGGCGTATCAGCGGGCTGTGCTGGCGATGCAGAGTGGGCGATATGCCGAAGCAGCGGAGCAACTGACGGCGTTTCTCGCGAGCGAGGTGGACCACGATCGTCGGGCGGAGGCATTGTACCAGCGCGGGCAATGTTGGCTGGGCGCCGGTGTACTTGAGAAAGCGCAAGCGGATTTTCTTGACGTGTTGGATAAGCACTCAGATCACGCTCGGGCGGATGATTCGGCTGCATGGTCGTTTGTCGCCCTTGTCCGCCAAGACAAAGTTGCCGACGCGCAAAAATTTTGGTCCAAACACCTGCCGTCTGTTCTCGAACGGCTCGATGCCGGTGTGCGAGTGACGGTTCTATACGAACGGGCATGGGCGCTGCGGGCCTCAGGAGATTCCGAGCAAGCCGCGAGGGCGTATGGTGTTGTCTTGTCGCAGGCGAAAGTTGATCCGGCGACGCGGGCCCACGCGATGCTGGGCTTAGCAGAGATTGAGATTGATGGTGGCGGATGCGGGGCGGGTTCGAAGCGTTTGCGCGATTTGGTTGCAACGAATTCATCGGGGTCGGGCGTTCCATCGGTCGTGCGAGAGCGCGCTTTGTATCGGTTGGGTTCTTGTGCGATTGAATCGGAAGAGTGGCAGGAAGCGTCCGCTTTGTTTGCAGCGTTGCTCGAAGAGTTTCCAGCGAACGCCAATTCCACTTCGGTTCACCTTTATTACGGCGAAGCGTTGTTGCAACTCGGGCACCATTCGCAGGCCCGCGAACACCTGGAGCAAGTCACTGGCAATTGCGACGACGCGAATGTTTGTTCGGCTGCATTGCTACGACTCGGTGAATGCTTCGCCGCCCAGCACCAATGGGCGATGAGCGAACGTGTGTTGCAGGATTTTTTGGCGCGCTTCGGTGAGTCGGAGGTTTGGTATCAGGCACAGTTTGGATTGGCTTGGGCGCGGGAACACCAAGATCGACTTGACGATGCCATCAATGCGTATCGTGAAGTGGTTGATCGGCATCGCGGACCGACAGCTGCTCGGGCGCAATTTCAAATCGGTGAATGCCTGTTTGCGAAGGGCGAGCACGAAGCGGCTGCCCGTGAATTTTTGAAGGTCGATATTCTTTACAATTATCCGGAATGGAGTGCGGCTGCGTTGTACGAGACGGGTCGCTGTTTCGAGTTGCTGGATAAGCGGGTCGAAGCGAAGTCGAATTTTCAAGCCGTTATCGATCGCTTCGGCGACTCAAAATGGGCGGAGCCAGCCGCAAAACGAATTCCGCGATTGACGGCAAGCGTCGTTCCCGGTCATTGATTCAATTCAGACAGGCAAAGTCGAGTCTGTACGGAGGAGGTTTTCGTGATAGCGAACGTGGTGGTGATTGAAACGGTCGGCGTGTTGCTAGCCGCTGGTCAAGCGGAATCTGGCGGCGCGGCTGGCGCAATTCAAGTTCAATCGATCTGGGACTTTCTGGTCAAAGGTGGCCCGATGATCATTCCCATCGCGGTGTGTTCACTTGCCGCGCTGACCGTGATCGTCGAGCGATCGGTTGTGTTGCGTCGCGTGCGGGTGATGCCTTCTGGTTTTGTGGAAGGCGTTCGTGCGGCGATGTCCGGGGGCATTTCGAGTGCGTTGGAGTATTGCAAAGCCAACGCGTCGCCCATCGCCGAAATTTTCCGCGCAGGGTTGCGCCGTCATCACGATTCACCGGAGCGGCGCGAGAAAGCCATTGAAGAAGCCGGTGCCCGCGAGGTGTTCACCCTTCGTAAACATTTGCGGTTGCTCGCGGTGGTGGCTGCGATCGCGCCGATCCTCGGTTTGCTGGGCACGATTTTCGGCATGATCAAAGCGTTTCAGACCGTGGCGATTTCGGGAGATGCGTTGGGCAAGACGGAATTACTCGCCAAAGGAATTTACGAAGCGCTGATCACGACGGCGGCGGGTCTGCTGCTGGCGATTCCGGCGCTGATTGCCTACCACTGGTTGTGTTCGCGGATTGATCGAATGGTGTTCGACATGGATCGTGTCACGGTGGATTTTTTTGAAGAGACATTGTTCGCGCCGTCGACGTCAGCCCCAGTTAGCAGCGGTGATGGTTCGATGTCGTCAAGTGGCAATGGGCGCGATGCTTCGGTTTCGCTGGCTACGCGATAGGAGGGGCGCGTCATGCTGCTCAAGTCAAGTCAGGTCAATGAACCGATCGCCGTTGAGATGACGCCGATGATCGACATGGTTTTCCTGCTGCTGATTTTCTTCTTGGTGGCGACGACGCTTCGGCAGGAAGAGCGCGAGTTGGACATCGTGCTGCCGGTGGCTGAGTCGGCTGCCCCGGTTAGCGTGGCCCTTCGCGAAATTGTGATCAACGTCAATCAAGACGGTGCGGCGATCATCAACGGAAAAACGATGGATGCCGAAGCGGTTCGTACTTTGGTGGCGGACGCGGTCGAGATCAATCCCAAGCAGAAGGTGACCGTGCGCGGTGATCGGCGAACGCCCTACGATCATATCGCCCGTATTCTCGATGCATGCTCAGCCGGTGGCATTGAAGCGCCGTTTCTCGATACGGTACCGTCCAACTAATCGCCCGCAAGTCATTCCGCGCAGGATAACATGTCACAAAGTAAAGAGCCGATCACAAACGCTGCAGCAAAGCCAGTGGGTTTTCGTTGGCGGCTTCCTGTCGCGATGATTTCTGTCATCACGCTCGGAATCATTGGCGTCGCGACTTGGCAAGCCTGGCCGCAAAAGGAGCGATACTTCACGGACGGTCAGGACCTGCGCGTTGATGCCAATGATGCCAAGATACGTGACGTCCTCTGGCGCGAGCCACAGCGACTACCTTCAGCCATCAATATTGACGGTGACGATTACGAGCCGGAACTCGACGAGGCGGATGGCGCTTTCTACTTCGTGCGCGGCAAGACCGGTGACGACGCCAATATCTTCGTGTCGTATCGAACGAATGACGTTTGGTCGGAACCGACGCCACTCGATGCGATCAACACCGAGTACGATGACCTCGGCCCGCGACTGACGCTCGACGGTTTGACGCTCTATTTTTATAGCGATCGGCCGGGTGGTCTGGGTGGTTATGATTTGTGGGTGGCGCATCGAACCAGCCGCGATGAAACCTTTGGCGAGCCGACGAACCTTGGTCCCAACGTCAACACATCCTGGGATGAATACGGTCCCGCTCCGACCCCCGAAGGCGACCGAGTTTATTTTTCGTCCAATCGTCGCGTCGGTGAAATTGAGAGAAATCCAAAACCGCGATGGTCGGCGACTCTGCGCGAGAACCGACGCCGCACCGGTTACGATTTATACGTGGCCAACGTCACCGGTGCGGGGTTCGGTCAGGCGCAACCCCTCGAATCGCTGAACTCTATCGCCGACGACGGCACCCCGGCGGTCAGCCCCAACGATGATTTTGTTTACTTCAGTTCCAATCGCGACGGCGGGTCGGGCGGGTTCGATCTTTATCGTGCGCGCACCGGTGAATCGGGTTTCGGCGAGATCGAGTGGCTTGGCGTGTCGGTCAATGGCCCGGCTGACGAACTTGATCCGGTGTTGAGCATGGAAGGATTTGAACTGCATTTTAGTTCAAACCGGTTGGCTGCTGCTGGTAGTGCGTCGCCTTCCGAGCCCACGTATGACATTTACCGGACGAGTTCGCGCGAGGTATTCGTTGCGACCGAGATGTTGCAAGCCGAATTCAACTGGGGGGCGTGGCTTGAGATCCTTGGGCCGGCATTGTTGGCGCTGCTGCTATTGCTCTTGTTGCTGTTGCTTTCAAGAATGCTGTTGAGTTCGGCATGGCGGGGCCGCCTTAGTTTGATCATGCGATGCCTGCTCGCGTCGCTGTTCGTTCACCTCCTGTTATTGACCTTGTTCATGTTCTGGCAAGTGAAAACATCGCTGTCGGGGTTGTTTGATCGCAAGGGTGGCGTGCAAGTTGCGTTGGCGTCGCCGGCGAATGATGCGGGACTGACGGCGCAGATTCGCGGCGGGTTTGCAAGCACGGACGTGCCCACGATTCAGCCGGCAAGCTTCGAGCGTTCGTTTGAACACAACGTGCAACCGGTTCGACTCGCGGCATCGCACGCAACAATGCCAAGAAGCATGATGCCCACGCCGATGGATCGTTCGCAAGCAGTGGACATTAGGGATGCCAAGCCCGTTCACAAGCCAACAACTTCGCAGCCCGCGCTATCGAGCGCGCAGAATTGGTCGCAGGAAAACACAATCGCCCTTGCGATTCCGAAATCCAGCGCGAAACAACCGGTCGCCACTGAACAGAGCCAATCGTTGCCATTGGCCCGATCAAAGCTTGAATCGCAGCCAACGCACCCAACAGCGATCCCCCAGCCACAACCAGAATTGCTTGATGCGTCAGATTCAGGCGTCGAAGTAAATCGAACTGAACTACCTGGTGAGAGTGAAGTTCTATCGGACAGCTTGGCCGATCAAGTCGTTGATGCTCGTCCAGCATTGGGTGCGCCAAGTGCGCGCTTGAATGTTGACGTTTCGATCGATGAGAGCGACTTCGCCACACCAGAGGTCACAACTCCCTTGGAATCCGAACACGGCGAAGCGACCCTCGAAATCCGCCCCGTCGCCGTCGCCAATGAGAGTCTTCGATCACCGTTAAATCTTGGCACTCCCGTCGCCCCGCAACTCGACCGAAGTGAAGGACTGGCCGAGTTGAATCGACCCATTGTAGTCGGCCAAGTCGCGCAGACGGACCACCCAACCGCACTGCGCGATGCCGAGTTGGCGACGTCGCGTCATCCCACGAATCAGTCATTCGACTTTACGCCGATTCACGTTGGCGATTTCGAACTGACACCGCCAGCCATTCCGACCCCTGTACCAGCCACCAACGCAATCGGCGGGCAAGTCACCGATGCGCACACGGGCGATCCGATTGAAGGGGCAATTGTTCGTCTTGACCTCGGCGAAGTCGATGCAGAGACGGCGATCACAAATGGCGACGGTGCATATGCCTTAGAGATTCCACAAGTGCCGGAGCATTTTGCGATATCGGCATCATACGAGGGTTATGTCCCCGCGTCGGTGGATATTTCAAAGGAGGCGGTCCGCAAGCGATCGCTGACGGTGAACTTCAGGCTGCGGCGGGTGGATCTTTCGACGGTTGCGCTCGAACCCGTTCCCGATGTGCATCATTTGGGCGACGATCGATTTTCAGGCTCGGTCAATAGCCAATTTCAGAAACGCAGCGAGGGCGGGAGCTACATCGTTGAATTCGATTTGAACAAACTGCAGGTGCGGCCACACATGTCGCGGTGCGAACTGACGATGTTGACGCGCGGTGTGCAGATGAAGCACCCGATTTACTTTAATGGCCAGCGTACGCCGCTGCGAATCGCCAACTCGCCGCGCGACGGAAGTTTCGGCGTGTATCGAACCGAAGTCGATATCCGGTGGCTGGTGGAGGGCAAGAACACTTTTGGCATCAAGGCTCGTAGCCGCGGCAACGACATCGACGATTTCGAATTCGTCAACGTGCAGCTACGCTTTTTGCCATAAGCACATCGCTTAAGACGGTGGATTACTCGTCTCTTGACATTTTCCCAGTGCTTCAGTCAGTTCACGCGGCGCACTTCCAGATTCGTCGCCAAGTGAACCGAACAACTCGTTTGATCTCTTGATCGACCTGCATGCCGTGTCATCTTGTGCCGGGGCTGAGCCGGCGATTCTCTGAATTGTTCGAGCGTTTAGCCAATGCGAAGTTGCCAGGATTTGACGCAAGCCCTTGTGCATTTCGGAAACTGGTGCGTCCGATTCGTATTCGGCAAGGAGTTCCGTGAGTACTTTGTGAGCTTCGTCCAAGCGATCAGCGTCAAACAGTGTTTGGGCAATCGTGCTCGAGACTTGTGCGACACCCAACCGCGCGGTTGTGTTGCCTGGATCGTCCTCGGCCATCTTGCTGAGGATGGTGCGCGATGATTTAAGTGCGGCTAGCGCTTCGTCGATCCTGTCAAGTTTCGTCAAGACGTCGCCGTGCTTGAGGTGGCCGACGGCTGCATCCATGCGGGCTTGGTTGTTGTCGGGCTGCGCGATCAAGCGTTTCAATCGGCGGTCGAGCGAATTCTCATAATGGACGAGCGCTTCTTCGTTTCGATCGAGTGCCAGCAGCACGTCGGCGAAGCGGTTGAGCCCGACGGTGTAGGCGCGTTGAATAGAATCGTTATCCGGCGAGGCGTCGGCGAGTTGCTTGCGAATGTCCAGACTCTTGGCGTACATGTCGTACGCTTCGTCTTGTCGATCGATCTTGATAAACACATCGCCGAGTTTCGCGTAGCTGTACGATAGATTGCGTTGGCCTGTTGCATCCTCGTCAACAATCGCCAGTTTGAGCTTGTGGCTTCTTTGATACCACGATAGCGCTTCTTCATGGCGATGATTGGAAAGGTGAATGTTACCCACTCGTTCGCAGGCGATTGCCAACTCGCGTTTGTATGCCGGATTCGTCGGATCGCGCTTGACGATGTCTTCATTGATGGCGACTGACTTTTCGTAGTTAGCAAGTGCGGCTTGCGGGTTGCCGAGGTTCGAGCCGAAAGGACGACCCTGCACATCACCGATGGCCGTATATGCCTTGGCCAAATCCGCGAGGACGCGAAGATTCAAGCCCTTGGTGTCGCGGGCCATCTCGTCGAGATATTCCTGGGCCATGACGCTGAGGTATTCGCGGGCTTTTGTTTCGCCCTTTGCCCGCTGCATGTTTTGATAATCGACGATGACTTTTTGGGCGAAACTGCGAAGATCCTCGAAGCGCTCTTCGGAAATGCTTCGTTGCTGATCGGCGCGGTATGCATAGATCGAAGTCGAAATCAGGCCAGCCACCAATGCAACCACGACACCGCACAGTGCCACCGTCAATCCGCGATTACGCATGGCGAATTTCTTGAGTTGGTAAAGCGTCGTCTGAGGTCGGGCAACGATTGGTTCGTGACGCAGATAGCGGCGGATGTCATCGGCCAACTCGGCGGCTGACTGATAGCGTCGCTCTTTGTCTTTCTCGAGCGCCTTGGCGACGATGGTTTCGACATCGGCCGGCATGGTCGCATCGACGTGCCTTAGTCGCGATGGTTCCTCGTCTTGAATCATCCGCGCCGCTTCGGGTATCGATCGATCGCGCAAACTCAATGGCAGGCGCTGGCTGAGCAACTCAAAACAGATCACGCCCAGCGCATACACATCCGATCGCGTATCGATGTCAGCCGACACACCCGTGACTTGCTCGGGGCTCATGTAGGCAATCGTACCAATGATCTGCCCGACGTTAGTCTGCATCGTCATCAATTGTGTGTCGGAATTCGTCGCCCGGGCGACGCCGAAGTCGAGGATCTTGGGTTGGCCCGACTCGTCGACGAGGATGTTGGCTGGCTTGAGGTCGCGGTGGATCACGCCTTTCTGATGGGCGTGCTGCACGGCGTCGCAGATGCGGGCGATCATTTCCAAACGATCACGCGTTGAAAGATTTCGTTCGCGGACGTGCTGATCGAGTGGCGGACCTTCAACGTATTCCATCGCGAAGTACGATTGGCCACCGGATTCAGAAGCGGTCGACGCCTCGTAAACATGGGCAATGCCCGGGTGGCGCAACTGGCCAAGGACCTGTGCCTCGAATTCGAAGCGTCGGAGCAACTCGAGTGACAGCAAGCCGGGCCGGATGAGCTTGATCGCCACGAATCGGCGCGGCTGATCCTGTTCGGCGAGGTATACGACGCCCATCCCGCCGCTGCCGAGTTTCCGGATGATACGATAACGCCCGACCGTTTCCGGATCACCGTCATTTGCATCGGTTAATTCGTCGATACCAGCACGAAGATTGACGGCTGCTTGCTGGAGAAAGGCGTCGCCTTCGGAATCGCTTCGCAACATCGCTTCAACCCGGGCACGAAGGGCTGCATCATCGGCGCACGCCTTGTCGAGAAATGCCGATCGTTCTGCTTCATCGCGCTGGCAGGCGTCGGCGAAAATCTCGGCAACCTTCTGGTACTCCTCGGGCGTCAAGTTATCTCTCCGTCAATCAGCGTCGATCGCAGCCAAGCCCGGGCGGTGCGCCAGTCCATCTCGATCGTGCGCGGAGACACTTGCAGCACTTCGGCAACTTCGTCGTTCTTAAGCTCCGCGAAGAATCGCAGCTCGACCACCTTCGCTTGACGCTCGTGCAATTGCGCAAGCTTGTTGAGCGCGTCATCCAGATCAAGCACGTCGATTTGCTGGTTCGGTTTTTCGACCGGAGCCTGCGAAAGGGTGACGCGTCCCCACCCGCCACCGCGCTTGGCAGCGTTGCGCCGACGGGCGTGTTGAATCAGAATCTGACGCATCGCGGTGGCTGCGACGGCGAAGAAGTGAGAGCGGTTTTTCCAATCGACCTGCGTCTGATCAACGAGATGGAGGAATGCCTCGTGGACCAGTGCCGTCGGTTGCAGCGTTTGATCAGACGAAGGGCGTGCAAACCACTTGGACGCGATACCCCGAAGCTCGTCGTAGACGATCGGGAAAAGCCGGTCCGCAGCCTGCTTGTCGCCATCGCTCAGCTGCGTAAGGCAATGCGTGAAATGTCGCGTGTCGTCCGATTGCAAACAGGTCTCCATTTGCCGAATGCGAGCGTATGGCTGAATCCCAATAGCATACCAACCAACCGCCGCCTTCGACGTATTCAACGCCCATTCTGATGCGAAAATCGACTATTTCGCGGTTTTTCTGCGATTTCTTTGCGCCTCGGTCACGTGGTTTGCATTTCTCTTTGTAGAGGACGGTCCAACCGGATCAATGCCGCAAAGGTAGCCGGCGAACCATTCTCCCTTTGGTCGATCGATGCGGCGATATCCGCCTCATCGGCGATCAGCGTTTTCTATCTGGAGAATCTGTGATGACATTCCGCCGAACCGCCAAACTTGCATGGGTCTGTTTAACTTGCGTCTGCTTTTCGCTGGCATGCGTCCCTGATACTCACGAGCCCGAAGATGGCGCGCTGCCAGATGACACCATGCAGCAGCCCGACGACACGCCGCAGCAAGAAGATCCGCCTGCGCCGCCTGCAGATTTGATTGCTCTGGCTTGGCCGGCAGTCGACTCGCTCTGCGAACTCGACGACGACTGCGCCACCGGTCTGTTTTGCGATTCGCTCGACCAAGAAACGATCGACGCATTTCTCGCAACGGTCAATGTTGAAGACCTCCCCGACAACACGCCACTGACGGTCGATGAAAACGTGTGTCAATTCGGTTGCCGCATCGATCGTGCATTCGTAGCTGCTGGTGAAACCGATCCAAGTGCCAACGGTTGTCGATCATGCCAACCGGAAATCAGCGAAACCGATTGGACACCCGTCGCCGCAGGAACATCGTGCGAAGACGGATTGTTTTGCACATCAGCAAGCGGTGCGGGTGGTGACGCGGATGCATGTGACGGCGCGGGCGTGTGTGTGGGCGAAGCGGTCCAATGCGACGACGGGCTGTTCTGCACCGGTGAAGAATCCTGTGACGAAGACGCGAACGCCTGCGTATCATCCGGTAACCCATGCCCAGCCACCGAATGCAACTCCTGTCAGGAAGATACCGACAGTTGTTTCGATCCAGCCGGTACGGCATGTGGTAGCGACAAAGATACGACCTGCGATAACCCCGATACGTGCGACGGGGCGGGGGTTTGTGAACCCAACCACGAGTCGCCGTTGCTAGTTTGTAGAAGTGCGGCTGGACCGTGCGATCTGCCGGAAACATGCAACTCCGAAGGCAAGTGTCGCCCGGATGTCTTTCGGCAGGAAGGATTCGTTTGCGATGCTGGTTCGGGCGATGCGTGCGATCCGGACGAAGTGTGCTCGGGCACGTCGGCAGAATGTCCCCAGGATTCGTTTGAACCCGGTAGCACCGTCTGCAACGCGGGCACCGGTGACGTTTGCGATCCCGATGAGTTCTGCCCTGGCGTTCCCGATCAAGGTTGCCCGGTCGATCGTTTCGAGTTTACGTCAACGGTTTGCCGAGCAGCGGTCGGTGATTGCGACGAAGCGGAGATGTGCCCCGGCGTGGCCGACATAGGATGCCCAGTCGACGAGAAGAAGTCCGCAGGATTTGAATGCCGATCGATTGCAGGCGGTTGCGACATCGCAGAGGTTTGCGATGGGGCAAGCGACGATTGTCCGGCAGATGAAAGAAAGTCTTCCGGCATAGAGTGTCGCGCAGTGGCTGGCGATTGTGATCTCGTTGAAGTTTGTGATGGTGCAAGCGCCGAGTGCCCGACTGACGTGAAACGAGTTGCATCATTTGAATGTCGCGCGTCGGCTGGCATTTGCGATGTCGCCGAATTCTGCGACGGAAATAATGCTGGCTGTCCTGACGATGCGTTCGCCGGGACCGACGTCGAATGCCGCAGAGCTGGCGAAACCTTGCATTCGGATGGCCCCAGCACCTTCACTGACGGCGGTTGCGACATTGCTGAGTTCTGTACGGGCGATAGCGCAGACTGCCCGGCTGACGAACTGAAAGAACCGGGAACAGTTTGCCGTCCGAGCGCAGGGCTGTGTGATACGGAAGTAGAATCATGCTCGGGCAATTTCAAGACCTGTCCCGCTGACAATGTCTATCAGGTATTCACTTGTCGAGCAGCAGTGACGGATTGCGACGTCGAAGAAATGTGCGCCGGTCCAAGTCAGCCGGGTTACCCAAACTGTCCACCAGATGAAGTCGCCGCTTCGGGAACGCCATGCAAGTTGACACCGCCGAATCCGATCGTGCAGGCGTGCGACGTTCAGGATTATTGCGACGGCGTGTCCAACATTTGCCCCGAAGATATTCGATTGGACGAAGGGGACACCTGCTACCTGGAGGTCGATGGCGTCGAGTCGGAAGGCACATGCGGCCCGACGGTCTTTCCGTTCTTCCTTGGATTGCGGAAGTGCATTGTTCCAGGAGATTTACCGATCGGAACACCGTGCTTTGTCAACGCAGACTGCGCCTCGCTGAAGTGTGCTCCCTCGCTTGAAGAAGACGTCAAACTTTGCATCGCCGCCGACGAAGTCGGTTTCGGACAAGTCTGCGATGGCGACGGATTCCACCTGGCTGGCGATCCCAATGGCCGCCAATGCACGGAGACCGGTGGATTCATGAATTGCTGTGCCAACGGCAACCTTCCCGGCGAAGGCGAAACAGGAACATGTCGCGAGTGTTGCCGCGACGACGACCTGACCGGCGGACTGGCGATCGGTTGCGACAATGGCGACAGTCCTTTGTGCTGCGATGATCGGTGCACGGACGCCTCGTTCGATCCAGAGAACTGCGGTGAATGCGGTACGGATTGTATGGCGATTGCCGACGCCAACGTCTGCCTTGAGTTCGTCAGTTGCGGCGGGGGGACAACGCCAGGCGAGTGCCAATTTACATTACCGTGTCCCGCTCCGGCGGCTGGCCATTATGCTGTGTGTACCAACTCGCGATCATTGTGCGCCGAACAGTATTTTCCAGGTACACCAGGATATGACGACTGCATCGCTGAGCCCGCCGTCGCGGTTTGCGAAGAATTTGAAAGACAGTCTGACACCCTCTGCATGGAAGACTGCAATACCAACGATGACTGCGAGTTGGACGAAGTCTGCCGATCCAGGTGCGGGGGCGCACCATACGCCGAAGTGCAAGGCTGCATCGATGGAACTTACTGCGCCGAGACGCCGGGGCAGTGTGACGAATGACCTGCTCGGTTTCGTTTGGGATTTGATTTGAACGAACACCCAAGACCTTGGTCGCTTGTGCGGCTGGGGTCTCCTTTTTGTAGGAACCTAGGTTAGGATTTGTTCTGATAAAGCGGTGTTACTGTTGATTGCGTCGACAAATCTCGTGAAGACGTACGCAGCATCATGCGGGCCCGGGCTTGCTTCGGGGTGAAATTGTACGGTCAGGATCTGCTTGTCCGCGTGTACGAAACCTTCGACGCTTTGATCGTTTAGATTCACGTGGGTGACGGTCGCGCCGATGCGTTCGAGCGAGTCACCATCGACTGCGAACCCGTGGTTTTGGCTGGTGATTTCGACGCGGTCGGCGGGCTTGTTTAAGACGGGCAGGTTTCCGCCGTGGTGTCCGAAGTCTAACTTGAACGTCTTCGCACCGAGCGCCAGCGCCAACATCTGATGCCCGAGGCAGATGCCCAAGGTTGGTGCGAAACCGGCTAACTCCTTAAGCGTTTGGATGGTCGTGCCAACGGCTGACGGGTCGCCTGGGCCATTGCCGACGAGGATGCCATCCGGTGCCAAGTCTTTGATTCGATCGGCTGACGTGTTGGCTGGGGCGACGGTTACTTTGCAATTCAGCGCCGCGAGGTGTCGGAGAATGTTGTGCTTGATACCGCAGTCGAGTGCCACAATATGGCACGATTGAGGTGACGCGGGTGTTGGGTCACGATCCGTCTCACCAAGTCCTTCGGTCCAGTCGCTTTCGCCTTCGGGCGCGACACGTTGAACCAGATTGGCTCCCTTCATGGAGGGCGACTCTTGCGCCAGTCGCACCAGTTCCAGTTCGTCGCCCACTTCCGTGGAAATGACAGCCCGCACCGCGCCCTGCGATCGAATGCGGCGGGTGATGGCCCGCGTGTCTACGTTAGAAATTCCGACAATGTTATGTTCTACGAGAAATTCTTCGATCGCTCCAGTCGCGCGAAAATTGCTCGGCCGCCTCGGCAAATCCTTGACCACAAAACCGGATAGCTGCGGGCGAAGTGATTCGTAGTCCTCTGCGTTTACGCCGTAATTGCCAATCTGAGGAAATGTCATCGCCACGATCTGCCCGCAATATGACGGATCGGTGAAAATTTCCTGGTAGCCGGTCAATGATGTGTTGAAGACAATCTCGCCGACCTGTGTGCCGGTCGCTCCAAACGATTGACCCGCAAAGACAAACCCATTTTCCAACGCAAGTTTACAAGTCATCGCAAGCGCTCCCCATCCGCCACCAATCCGGCATGAACCGCAAGATAGTCTTGTAGCGCTTTGACCGACGCCTTGCTGTCCTTCAATGAACGAATGGCTCCGACGACGGCTTTGGCTCCGGCGAGCGTCGTGATCAACGGAATGCCTCGCGCAATCGATGCGGCCCGCCAACGTCCCTCTTCCGAAGCGCTGCCGGAGTGAATCGGCGTGTTGATCAATAAGTCCAGCTTGCCGTTTTGAATCAGCTCAAGAAGGAAAGGATGCTCACCGCCGGCATGCTTGGACACGATACTTGTGTCGATGCCCTGTTGTGCGAGGGCGTCGTGCGTTCCGATCGTCGAGACGAGGTCGAATCCCAAGTCTTTCAACTCGCGTGCGACGGAGATGATCCGGGGTTTGTCGGGATCGTTGACGCTGACCAGCGCCGTGCCCGACGTAGGCAACCGAGTGCCTGCGGCTAACATCGCCTTCGCAAATGCCGATGGATACGACTCATCGATGCCCATCACTTCACCGGTGCTGCGCATCTCCGGGCCAAGCACGCAATCGACGCCACGGAACCGATTGAACGGAAACACCGGCGCTTTGACGGCAACGTGTCGCGGTGTCAGTGGTTCGCGAATGCCGACGTCGGCCAACGCTTCGGTCAGCGTACGCCCGAGCATCAGTTGCGTGGCGATCTTTGCCCAAGGGATTCCGGTGGCTTTGCTGACGAAGGGAATGGTTCGCGAAGCCCGTGGATTAACTTCAATGATGTAGACCACGCGACCCTGCACGGCGAATTGCACGTTCATCAATCCGCACACACCGAGTCGCCGGGCGAGCAACTTGGTCTGGTGTTTGATCTCGTCGACCAGCGATGGCGACAAACTGTACGGCGGCAGCACGCAACAACTGTCACCGCTGTGGATGCCGGCTTCTTCGATGTGCTCCATGATTCCGCAAATATCGCAGCGGGCCTCAGCCGGTTCGCGATTCGGCACGCCATAGTCGCTGACGGCATCAACATCGACTTCAACGGCGTCGAGCAGGAATTTTTCGATGAGAATGGGATGTTGCTCGTCGAGCTGAGTGTCACGGTCTGTCGCTTGCAATGCGTGTTCGATGTAACGCTCGAGGTCGCCCCGGTTGTTGCAAATTTCCATACCACGCCCGCCCAGCACGTACGACGGACGGGCCAATACCGGGTAACCGATTTCCTGCGCAATCGATAGCGCTTCAGATTTTGAAAATGCGATGCCATTGGGTGGCTGACGTAGTCCCAATTCGTGAAGGATCTGCTGGAACTGCTGACGATCCTCAGCCGAATGAATGCTTTCGGGACTGGTTCCCAAAATCGGAACGCCGGCATCCTTGAGCCCTTGCGCCAGGTTCAGCGGCGTTTGTCCGCCGAACTGCACGATCACCCCGCGCACGTATCCCGATGTATTGGCTCCAAACGGTCCATCGTTTAGACGTTCGCAAATGTTGAAAACGTTTTCGTGCGTCAACGGTTCGAAGAAGAGCAGGTCGCTGGTATCGTAATCGGTGCTGACGGTTTCCGGATTTGAGTTGATCATGACGGCTTCAAATCCGAGTGCCTTCGCCGCTTGCGACGCATGGACACAGCAATAATCGAATTCGATTCCCTGCCCGATTCGATTCGGACCACCACCTAGCACGATGACTTTGGGGCGATCGGTCACCGTCAGTTCATCGTCGTGCGATTCCACCAAAATGTGATCATCGTCGATCGCACGGCAGCGATAGACCGAGTCGATGTTTCGCTCGCGAAGCATTTGTTGCAGCGAACCGTTGCCTGTGTTGTTTGCCCGTCGCAATTCGGTGGCTGCACTTGTGGACTCGATGATTTGCGCCATCGGTTGTTCGTGGGTCGAATAGAAGTAGGGCGTATAGGCTTCAAACTCGGCTGCGCACGTATCCACTTGTTTGAATTTGGGGCGGTCGAAACGGTTCTTGATTTGGCTTAAAGTCGGTAGATCAATACGCCAGATGCTTTGAAGTTGGGCGTCGCTGTAACCGTATTGCTTGGCCTGCTGGAAAATTTCCTCCAACTCGGCGGTCATGCGAAGGGCTGGCAGGTTGCGGACCTCGAAGGCGGCTAACCGCTTTTCGAATTGAACCAGCTCATCCATTTGGTCGAGGAACCAGGGGTCGATTCCGGAATGCCCGTGGACGCGCTCGACGGACCAGCCTTGCTTTAGCGCGTATCGAATGTAGTAGATGCGTCCCTGGCATGGCGTTTTGATTTTCGCACTCAGCACATCGTCCGGGACGGGCCACTGGGTCCACGCCATCTCCAGCCAATCACCCGGCGCTTCTGCCAGCGAACTTGATTGCACCGCTTGTGGTTCGGGTGTCGCATCCTGACCGAAGGCGTCCAGCCAGACTTCACCATCTTCGGCGGCTGGCAATGGCGCGTCACCCTCAGCCAACAGCCATTTGTCATTCGCCCCAAGGCCGAATCCGACGCGTTTGATTTCCATCGAGCGAATACATTTTTGGAACGCTTCTTTGAACGTCCGCCCGATGGCCATCGCTTCACCGACGGATTTCATCGAAGTGGTCAGCGTTTCGTCGGCGTCTCTAAATTTTTCGAACGCGAATCGCGGCATCTTCACGACACAATAATCGATGACTGGTTCGAAACTGGCTGGCGTCTCGCGGGTGATATCGTTGGGCAGTTCGTCGAGCGAATATCCGATCGCCAACTTGGCCGCGATTTTGGCGATGGGGAATCCCGTGGCTTTGGAGGCCAATGCCGACGATCGCGACACCCGCGGGTTCATTTCGATGACAATCATGCGCCCGTCTTCGGGATTGACCGCGAATTGGATGTTGGACCCGCCCGTTTCTACACCGACCGCGCGGATGATCTTGATCGCGGCATCGCGCATTCGCTGATATTCCCGGTCGGAAAGCGTCATTGCCGGCGCGACGGTGATCGAATCGCCGGTATGCACGCCCATGGCGTCGAGGTTTTCGATCGAGCAGACGACCACCACGTTATCCTTGTGGTCGCGCATCATCTCGAGTTCGTATTCTTTCCAACCTGTCAGGTCTTCTTCGATGAGCACTTCGCTGACGCGCGATTGGCACAAGCCGTCCTTGACGATGCGCTCGAACGATTCCATGTCGCTGGCCATTCCACCACCGACGCCACCGAGCGTATATGCAGGGCGTATGCAGACTGGTAGTTGAACGTCGCTTAGGATTGCAAGCGCTTCGTCATAGGTGCGAGCGATGCCTGAACGGGGCAAACCGATTTCGGCTTGTATCATCGTTTGCTTGAAGGCATCGCGGTCTTCGGCGCGGTGAATTGTTTCTCGATCCGCACCGATGAGGCGAACGTTGTGACGCTCCAGCACGCCATGCTCTGCCGCTTCCATCGCGCAGTTGAGTCCGGTCTGTCCGCCGAGCGTTGGCAATATGGCGTCGACCGGTGTGCCGCGTTTCGCTTCGATGCTCAGGATTTCGTCGAGGATTTCCCAGGTGATCGGTTCGATGTAGGTTCGATCGGCCAATTGCGGATCGGTCATGATGGTGGCTGGATTGCTGTTTAAAAGGACGACGCTGACGCCTTCTTCGCGCAACGCTCGACAGGCTTGCGTTCCGGAATAGTCGAACTCGCAGGCTTGCCCGATGACAATAGGACCACTTCCGATGATGAGCACGCGGTTGATGGATGGATGCCGGGGCATGGCGTCGGCGTTCCTCGCGTTTGGGTTGGGCGTGCGACATGGCGCTCGCGTTGACGGGGAACATAGCAGAGTTTGCGCACGGATCAATGCGCATCTAGCAACTGATCATGAAATTCAGTCTGTTCAATTTGGCGCGCGCGAGCGCGGCAGAATTGGGACTCGCATATTGCATTTGGCGAACTTCATTTGCAAAGCGTGGTTAGCACGTTTGGCATCTTGTGGAGATTAGTTGCAAACGCCGATGTCATATTTCCAATGACTCGATCGGCGAAGTTTTTTTAGAATTGGCGTGCATCCAAGGCGCATGGGCTGTTGAATCTTGACCGCGCTCGTGTCACCGAATTCAACTCACGTGGCGTTGGCAGACGGTGTGGTGGCGGCGACGGGTCACACGATTCCATCGGGAGTTTTCGGGGCGACGATCCGAACCGACGGGTTGAAATCGTCGCGTTTGCAGCCGAAATTGGCCTTTTGTGGGTGGCTCGGGTTTCGGCTACAATGTGGACTGACGATAGCAAAAACGGCTTGCAAGCGCTTTCATTCACGAGTGACGATAGAATCGGCCCGCGCAGTCTGTTGTTCCTCAAGGATGCTCACCATGAATAACTCTTTCGGGCGTCGCTCGAATCGAATCGGCCCTGCGCTTGCCGCTTTGCTCCTGGTTGGCGGGATCGCGGCAGCTTGTCGCGGCGAGTCGC
>BQJS01000040.1 GCA_021604825.1 Phycisphaerae bacterium
CCGACACCGTCAACTGCCGACTTAACGCTGACGATCCAACAGCGGTCAACACCATGCGCTACTACGGCGTCAACAACGCCCCCGCCTTCGTCGCCGTAAGAGCCGACGGCACAAGTCGCACACGAAGAGGCTCGCTTACCATCAACGACTTGCGAAGACTCCGCGCGTTCATAGGCGGTTAATGCCCACCGCCCGTCATTCCCGCGAAAGCGGGAATCCAGAGTGAAGGGTCCGCTGTGCGGACCGTTGCATGGCAATTCAATATTTCAAGACCGGTCCGCACAGCGGACCCTACTTCGATGCATTCGGATCATACCCAAGCACGTCGTACAACTCCTGTCGCGTTTGCATTCGATCCACGAGACTTGCTTGCGTACCGGTCTTCTTAATTACAGCCAACGATTCTTTAACCGTGTGCATCACCAAACGCTGCATCGTCACCGGATAGATCACGATGTTGTAACCCATGTCGCCCAGTTCCTTCGCGGGTGGTAATGGCGACTTGCCGAACTCGGTGCAGTTGGCCAGCAGCACCGCATCCACATCGCGGGCAAAGCGGGCGAACTCGTCGACATCCTGCAGGGCCTCCGGGAAGATTCCGTCGGCACCGGCTTCGAGGTACATATGGGCACGTTTAACCGCTTCGTCATATCCCGAAACGCTTCGCGCGTCGGTGCGGGCGAGAATCAGAAAATCCTTGTTGGCCTTGGCTTTGGCTGCCGATTCGATCTTGACGCAAAACTCCTCAGCCGGAACCAGCCGCTTGCCATCGAGATGACCGCAGCGCTTCGGAAATTCCTGATCTTCCAAGTGAATGCCGCTCACCCCAACCGATTCCAGAATCCGCACGCAATGAGCCGCATTGTCCGCCCCACCATATCCCGTGTCCGCATCCATCAAAATCGGCAGCGAACAAGAACGCGCAACGCGATCAGCGTGGTCCCGCGCTTCGGTCAGCGTCATCACGCCAACGTCCGGAAGCCCACCGACCGAATTCGCCAACACCGCACCGGAAAGATAAAGGGCATCAAACTCTGCCCGCTCAATCATCCGAGCCGACAACGCGTTAAACGCTCCGGGCATCATCACAACGCCTTCGTCAATCAGCGTCCGCAATCGCTTCGACCGCGCGGCATGTTCAATCATTCAATTGCCCCTCAAGGACGATAAAACAATTCGTAGGGTGGGCCGTACCCACCATGTTATTCGCATCCCAAACGGAGGTGGGCACGGCCCACCCTACGCGCTACAGCACCTTGAACTTGAACAGTTCCGTAATGCCTTCCGTATCGAGCGAATCGAATTTCATTACCTGCTCGACCAAGTGGTCAGCCGTATCTTTCGCGATGGCGCCGTCGGCTAGGCGGTGGAATTTTGTGAACACCTCGTCATCGGTCATCGGGTTTTCGGCATGACCACGCGGGAAGTCGACGCGCTTGTTGACCTTCGTGCCGTCGGTACATGTAATCGTGATGTCGTTCGGAATACCCTTCGGATAACCCTTGTTAAGCTCCGCATCCTCGACGATCTTCGTTCGGTCGATCAAATCGAGCAGCGTCTTGTCCGTCAAACGCTCATCGTCAAATGTCGGCAAGGTCACGTCGCCATCGGTCAATGCGGCTGCACAGCAATAGAACATCGAGTGGTCAGCCGTTTCGCGTGACGTCGGGCGCAGCTTCTCCGGTTCCGAACCGATGATGCTCACCGCGGCTTCAAAACTTCCAATGTGGATCGACTCAATCGTTTTACCCTCGATCTGCGGGCGTAGTTGCAGGCACGCATCAATCGCCGACTGCGAGTGATACTCTGCCGGCCAGAATTTGATGTACGTCTTGTCGATCATGAAGTCGCCGTTCTCACCCAGCACGAGACCATCCTTGACGCCACCGATATTGAGTTGATGCATCAAACCCTTCGGGCCTTCAAAGATTTCGTGCGGACCCGTGAGGCCACGACGTGCAAGGTTCGCCGCGAACACACCATTACGGGCAGCGTTGGCGAATGCACACGCCTTCCAATCGGAAATCTGGCCGGTGCGGGTTTGACGCGTCGTGATATTGCACACGCCTGACAGACCGAGCACGTGTTCAAGCTGATCCTCATCGAGTCCCCAGAGCTTGCCAGCCAGCAGAGCGCAACTGAGCGCTCCGTAGGTCACATGATCCCAACCACCCGCACGCAGCGATGCCGCGTCGCACAGTCGGCACTGAATTTCGTATCCGATGACCGTCGCCAAGATCGCGTCACGCCCGGTCAGGCCTTCGGCTTGGGCCACGGCGACCGCTGCGGAAATGTTGTCTGAAGGGTGAGCGGGTTCGAGGCTGAGGTACGTGTCGTTGTAATCGAGGTATCGCACCATCGTACCGTTGGCAAATGCAGCCAAGCTGGGCATTGATGAATGGGTCGTCCCCCAGACGATGCCCGCCCGCGAATCGCAGACCGCCATCGCCGTCGCGCGAGCCACCTTCGCCGGCCGACTGTGATAGGCCCCCAGGCAAGTCCCGATGGAGTCGAGGATTCGACGTTTGACCTCGTGGATGGTTTTGTCGGGCAGTTGGTCATACGAAAGTTCGTGAACCCATTTTGCGATACGGCGACCGATGGTGGCCATTGATGTCCCTCCTGGCGTGATGCCAATCTGAGTGGGTGTTTGTTGATTTAACGTGCGAAAAATCGAAAAGTCGGCCATCTGCCCGATTCTAATGCCGGTAATCGAACATCCGGGCGGGCGTAAGGGCGACGGGCCAACTGATACGCGAATGTATCCAATCGCGCGAAAGTCGCAATGTCCGCCGGCCCATGTGCTTAAGGCCCCTTGCTAGATTGGCCGATTGGTATTACATATTAGTACCGCCCGCAAACCTCTGACGAATCGGGTCTTACGGGTGGACAGGGAGCTTTGTCATGCCAAACAGCAAACAGGCGATCGTCTCTTTCAAGGCCGAGCCTTCGCTGGTTGAGGCCCTTCGGGGGGTGGCCAACCGCTCGGCGTTTATTCGGGCGGCGGTGCTTTCGGCACTGGAGAATACCTGCCCGCTTTGTAGCGGCGCGGGGATTCTGACGCCTGAGCAAAAATCCCATTGGGACGCATTCGCCGTGGACCACACCGTGACCGAGTGCGGCGACTGCCACGAATGGCATCTGACTTGCTCGCTGGAATCGGACCCGTGTGAGTCGCACGTCCATGATGCCAAGTCCGATTTGGAATCGACAACCGAATCCTAAATGAGGCGGACCGTGACACGATCACCTGCTTGCAACCTATTCGCCATCGCCCTGCTCGGTTCGGGTATCGCCGGGTGCCCCACGGCTGCGCCCGAATCCGCCGAACCGAAAACGGATGCTTCACCGTTACGCATTTGCGCGTCGATTCCGCCGGTCGCGTTCGCGGTCAAGGCCATCGGTGGCGATCGCGTCTCCGTTTCGACGCTCCTCCTGCCGGGTCAATCGCCTGCGACGTACGAACCAACGTCAAAGCAGATGGTCGAACTGTCGAAAACGCAATGCTTGTTCGCGGTGGGCGTTCCGTTTGAGGCGCAGGTGGTCGCGAGTGTTTCGTCGTCGATGCCGGACTTGCGAATTGTTGATGTGTCGGTTGGATTGGAAACTCGGCAAGCTGAGTTTAAATGCGACCATTCGCACGAAGAAGGACACGATCACGCGCACCATCACGCAAGCGACATCGACCCACACGTGTGGATGAATCCGCGGTTGATGATCGCGATCGCCGAATCGGTTCACGTCGAATTGTCCCTGTTGAGTCCGAGTGACACACCACTGTTCGATGCGAACATGAACGCACTCAAACGAACGCTTGAAATTCTTGACGCGGAAATCCGCGCGATGCTGGCCCCGCTCGCAACGCGATCGTTCTACGTCTACCATCCGTCGTTGGGTTACTTTGCAGACGCATATGGGCTTAAGCAGGAAGCAATCGAGCAAGGCGGGAAAGCCCCCACGGCCAAGGAACTGGATGCTTTGGTCAAACGTGCCCGGTCTGAAAATGCAAAGCTGATTTTCGTTCAACCGCAATTCTCGCAGCGGGCAGCCCATTCGGTCGCCGAGCAAATTAACGGTTCGGTGGTCACGCTCGACCCGCTCTCCGAAAATTACGTCGAGAACCTGCGGACCATCGCGGAAGGAATCAAGGACGCCCTGGGCGGATCCTCAGTGCCAGATGATGGCACCAATGAGGCGACCAATGACTGACTCCGACTACGCCATCCGATTCAACGATGTCAGCTTTGCATACGATCGCGAAACGGTCGTGGATGGCGCGAGTTTTTCAATTGCGCCGCTCGACTTCGTGGGCATCATTGGGCCCAACGGAGGCGGAAAGTCCACGCTTGTCAAACTCATGCTGGGCGTTCTCAAACCGCAAAAGGGAAAGATCGAAGTTTTGGGGCACGCCCCCCATCGCGCGTGCCGACGGATTGGTTACATGCCCCAGAATTCCCACCTCGATCCCGAGTTCCCGGTCTCGGCGCTGGATGTCGTGCTAATGGGAAGACTCGGTATCAGCGTAGCGGTTGGCCCGTACGGCAGCAAAGACCGGCAAGCGGCGATGCACGCTCTCGATGAAGTTGGGCTAGCCGACCTCGCCAATCGCCCGCTGCGAGCGCTATCGGGTGGGCAACGGCAACGCGTACTGATCGCGCGGGCGCTCGCGGGTGAACCGGAGTTATTGATCCTCGACGAACCGACGGCCAACCTCGACCCAGCCGTCCAGGACGATCTCTACGATCAACTCCGCGAACTCAACAAAACCATTACCGTGGTCATCGTCTCGCACGATGTCGGTTTCGTTTCGCTCTACTTCAAGACGGCGATCTGTGTCAGCCGCAGCGTCCACACCCACTCCACGCGTGACCTGACCAATCAACAAGTCACCGACATGTATGGCCGTGAAGTGCGATTGATCCACCGCCATGACTCTGAATCGGGGGCGTGTTGTGATTGAATTCGTCGAAGCCGTCACACACAACGCGATCCTCCAAAACGCCCTGCTCATCGGCGTCATCGCCAGCGTCGCATGTGGCGTGATGGGCAGCTACGTGGTCGCTCGGCGAATCAGTTACATCGCTGGCGGCATCGCACACTGCACACTTGGCGGAATGGGCATCGCACGCTACCTCAATCGCGTGGAGGGTTGGACTTGGTTGCAACCGTTGCACGGTGCTGTGGCGGCTGCTCTGCTTGCGGCGATCATCATCGGATACGTCAGCCTGCGTGCCCGCCAGCGCGAAGACACCGTGATCAGTGCGCTGTGGGCGAGCGGGATGGCCATCGGCATTCTCTTTATCGCCCGCACACCGGGTTACGGCGAAGACCTGATGAGTTATCTGTTCGGGAATATCCTTCTGGTTTCAATCGGCGACTTATACCTGGTCGCCGCCCTCGATTTTGTAGTACTTACGCTCGGGCTCGTCTTCTACAATCGCTTTCTCGCGGTTTGTTATGATGCCGAGTTCGCGCGACTTCGGGGGGTGAATGTTGAGTTTTATTATCTGCTGCTGCTGTCGTTGGTGGCACTGACCGTGGTCGTTTTGGTCACCGTGGTTGGGTTGGTGTTGGTGATTGCCTTGTTGACGCTGCCGGCGGCGATTGCGAGCCATTTTGTCGCCCGATTGTGGCAGGTAATGCTTATCGCCATCGCCATCAGCATGCTGTCAACTGTAGCCGGACTCGTACTCAGCTATGAGCCACAACTACCACCCGGCGCAACCACCATCGCGTTGTGCGCGGGCGCATATTTGATCACCATTCTTGCGAAACGGGTACTGGCCTCGCGTCGCACCGTTCGTGCCAACACCTAGCCGTCTTCGGTTAGAAACTCAATCGCTTCGACATATAGATTGGTCGAATCGACCGGCATTTCGTGTCCCACTTGGGGCAATAACTCGTATTTGAATCGAATACCGGCATCCACGATTGGCTGCATTGCAGGTTCGCCGTGCGGACGATTCTTATCGAGGACGCCAGCGATCATGAAGACGCGCGGTTTTGAATTTTCGGCATTGGCAATCCAATTTCCAAAGACTTCGGGATCCTTTCCACCGGCGATAGTAACTGCGCCGCGATATTTTTCCGGGTGTTCGGCCATCAATTTCAACGCCACTGCCCCTCCTTGCGAAAAGCCCACGATGATGACTTTCGCCGGATCAACGCCTCTTTTCTCGATGGCGTCGTCGATGAGTTGGGCCGTTCCTTCGATGTCCAGATCGCGCGGATTCTGACCTTTGTGCCAACCGTACACACCGTTTGAACCGGTTTCACCTCGGCCCTTCAAGGCGACGACCGGAACGCCCAGTTGATCGGCTACCGGAATCCATGCGTGTCCGAATTCGCGGGGATTGCCTCCGAATCCACAAAGGGCGATGAGTAATTCGACGGATTTATTGTTCTTCGCCGATGCAGGCTCGTGGACGAATTGAGATTCTCGGTTGCACTCGTCAGCCGATTGGAGCGTCGTTTGATATCGATCGTCGTCGCGCAGAGAATCAAGATCGGTATCGCGCTTGATATGATTGGTATCGCACCAACCGTACCGAATCGAATTATCGAGTGCCTCGAAAGCCTTGTCTGTTTGACCATCCAGGGCGTAGCAGCATGCCAGGTTGTAGTAATTGAGATGATCCAGTGGAGCCAGGTTGGCGACCAGTTCCCGATAGAATATCGCCCGCTCCCAATCGGCCTTCGCGTAAGCTTCATCGCTTTGCGTCGAGTAATGAAAAACCCGCATCGCTCGGATGTTCATTTGCTGGGCAATTGCAGCTGATGATGTAAAAGCCATCAGAAGCGCGAAGACCGCCGCCAATCGAATCCAGGACAATCGAATATGGGATGACATGCTCATGCTCCTTCGCGGCAACTGGAATAGGTAAGACGAACAATATCTTGGAAGCTTTGCAAGGCCAGCTGCCCAAGCGTACGATCCGATCGATCTTATCGAATTGACGGGCATCGCGATAGCAACAGCTCAATGGTTGAAGCAACCTATTCCAGAAGCCGCGATTGCGACACGGTTAGACACACATGGTCTTAGCGCGTATCGTGTGTCGCGATATTGATCGGTGAGTCGCCCCATTCGGGCTTGGTTGGATTGAATGGCTCGAAACGCAAACCAATTTCATCACTGTCTTGGATTCCATTGATGGCACAGCGGATTTTCTTTGGTGCGATTGCAATATCAATCGTGTTCGGATTGTTCAGCGCCGATGCCCATCTGTCGTCCGTGCCTGCGTTTTCGGGCTCGCTGCTCGATCGCGGGAGTTTCTTACCGCTCGCGCTGGCGATCGTTGCGCTGATGGCCGTTGCAGAATTGGCCAACATGTGTCGCGCCATCGGATCGCATCCAAGTCTCTGGTGGGCATCGGTGAGTTGCCTCGCACTGGTGATTGCTCCGTGGTTTAGTGCGGCTGGTTGGTTGGGAGACGGTCCGACGAATCTCGAAGCCATTCACTTCCAGTATTTTCTGATGGCTATTGCGTTTCTCGGTGGCGGGTTCGTGGCACTTCGGAGCAAGGACGTGACGACGGGCTTGTCCGATGTGGCATCGACTTGGCTGCTAATCATCTATGGCGGGGTGCTGCCGAGTTTCCTGGTCGTGATGCGCTGCGACTCGGCATTGCCCGGACCCATTGGAGCGTGGTCGGTGCTGTGCATCATCATTGTGTGCAAAGTTTCTGATATCGGTGCCTACTTCACGGGGTCGTTCTTCGGCAGGACACCGCTCATTCCGCACGTCAGCCCCAAGAAATCGTTGGAAGGCGCTCTCGGCGGAATTTTGATTAGCGCACTGGTCTCGTACGCGCTCTTCAAAATTCACGGTGACACTTTGGTGTACGCAAGCCTATCAAACGATGCCTCGCTGGCAGCCAAGCAGCTCTACCATCTGAATCAAATCACAAGCCTTTACGCCCGAATGTCCGGGTCCCAAGCCCTTATGTTCGGAGTGGTTATGTCAATTGTGGGTCAACTCGGCGACTTGCTGGAATCGGTCTTTAAACGCTCCGCAAAGGTCAAAGATTCCGCACATCTGGTACCTGGATTCGGCGGTGTACTGGATATGGTGGACAGCCCCTTTGCCGTCGCCCCAATCGCGTGGTTTCTACTAACACGATGGTGGCAGGTGTTGTAGAATCTTGAAGCGATAGCTCAACGCGCGGACGGTATTGGCGTGGCATCCGAGAGGTTGCCGCTGCGGCAGGTCGCAGCACCGATTGCGGATTGGGCTTTCAGGAATGATCTGTCCCTCTTGGAATTAACCCTCGCGATAGACAACACAGCCAAACGCACGCTCCTTTTCGGTCCGGCAGACAGTCACCTTCGGCTCATCCGCAGTGCGCTGGACGTCAAGATCACCGCCCGTGAATCCACCATCAAGCTAAGCGGCCCGAATGAATCGATTCGTAAAGCCGCCAGCGTATTGGATTCATTGCAGGCCCGTCTGCGCAAAGGCGACTCGGTCGGCGAAGAAGACGTCAACGCAGCGATCGCGGCGCTCGATCATGACGGCAGCCCCGTGTCTGGAAAACGGATCGCGGTCTACCATTCGAACACCTCGATCATCGCAAAGACCGATGGGCAAGCCCGCTATATCGAAGCGATCGACAAATACGATCTGACGTTTTGCCTCGGACCAGCTGGTAGCGGCAAGACCTATCTCGCGGTGGCAATGTGCGTGGCACTCTTGAAAGAACGTCGCATCAGGCGATTGGTGCTGGTTCGGCCTGCTGTCGAAGCCGGTGAGAAACTGGGGTACCTGCCCGGTGACATGCAGGCCAAGGTGAACCCATACTTGCGGCCACTCTTCGACGCGATGCACGACATGATGAGCTATGACCAAATCAAGCGCTTCATGGAGAACGACGTCATCGAAGTGGTGCCGTTGGCATTTATGCGTGGGCGAACGTTGAATCACTCGGCGGTCATTCTGGACGAAGCCCAGAACGCGACGCCGTCGCAAATGCTGATGTTCCTGACGCGATTGGGCCAGAGCAGCAAGATGATCGTCACGGGCGATGCGTCGCAAACGGATCTGCCGAGTGGTCAAGCCAACGGTGTGGTCGATGCGGTCAAACGACTCAAGGGCATCAAGAACATCGGCGTCGTCGAACTTGAGAAAACGGATATCGTGCGCCATCGCTTGGTGCAAAATATTGTGAAGGCGTACGAGAGCAAAAAGGCCACGAGCCAGAGGTAAATAGTTGCACTTGGTCCCGTCAATTGAAACTGAACGATTGCGAATGTGTACATGCTTGTGATCGCGCCGAGAATTCAATCGATCAATTGAATGGAATGATCATCGCGGACAGCACTGATAACGCGTTTTGCTGACGATAATACCGAGGCAAATAACGAGTACAGCAAGATGGGTCTTTGAAAGGGTCGATCAATATCCGACGTCCTGAGCCATCGGGTTCAGGCGCGACGTAGATTTTGGTCGGACGGTTTTGGGTTTTATCGATGTTCGGAATCAACAAAAAGAAGAAAGTCAGACGAGAACGGGCGCGGCAGTTCAAAGCCGAATCGACCGATTCACCGCTGCGCGCCTTGGTAAAACGCGTCGGGATTTGGCCGGCAGTCGTCACCCTCGCCTTCTTCTTCATGGCGATGGTTATCAGCCTGACGGGCGACCGGGGAATCCCCTATGCGCTCAACCAGCGTATCGATCAGCCGATCCTCGCGCGGGTCAACTTTGGCGTCAACGATGCCGAACTCGACAACCGCAACAAGCTATCCGCCCGCCAAGCGGTTCCCAACTACTTCCGTGTTGATACCGATTTCATTGACCGCATCGTGGGCGAGCGCGAATTATCCGCAATGTTCGAAGCCGCTCAGGCACCGACTTATGATGACTTCAAAGCCAAAGCGGCCAATCATTCGTGGAAGGCCCACGAATACGTATACAACTTGCTCAACGAAGCCGACGAGGCGAAGCGCGAGAGCTTCTCCGTCTCACTCGGGCAGCTTAAGAGCGACCTCCAGCAAGAGACCACCGCCCTTCCGTCCGACCAACTTCAACGCGAACCACCATCAACGGCAGATGAAGTCATTGTCCAAATGCCAACCGTTGGAGGCGAAACGCCGAGTGACCGCAAGATCAAAACGGTGCGGTTGATTCGAGTATCAAGCACCGACGCGCTCGAAGGCCGAGCCTGGAAACTTGCCCAGCGATTCTCTCAACAGTTGCGGCCGGCGATTCGTGAGTTTTTGATCGAGGTCCTAAGCAAAGAACCGATCCTGGTGTACGACCAGGAACGCACGCAAAACGCAATGATCCTCGCCGAACGCAACGCTCCACGCGGGCGGCGACTCTTTGAGGGCGGCAAGCCATTCGTATTTCCGCACACGCTTCCAACCACCGACGAAAACGGTGGGCTGGACACCGGTATCACCCACGCCGAGTTGGCCTTATTGCACGCGGAACACAAGGCCTTCCAAGAACACATTGCAAGTGATGATCCCTCCGCGGTACACGCCCGAAAGCAACGACTGCTGGAGTATCTCGGCGTTGCGGCGATCTTGTTGGTGCTATCGATATCGCTTTTCACCTACGTCGGGTTGTATCAGCCGCGCGTTTTTGAAGTGCAGACGCGATCGATTGCATTCGCTTCGTTGCTGTTGGTCTCGTTGTTTGCGATTCGTATCATCGTTTCAAGACTTCCCCATGCTGAATTTGCTTTAACGCCTGTGCTGTTGGTAGCCGCAATCTTGACCATTGCTTATCCGCCGCGATTCGCTGCCGGGGTCACGGTCATCTACATCGCCATTGTCGCACTGATGATCCGAGCCAATCTTGGCGAATTCGTCACGATGCTCACCGGTGGTTATGTCGCGGCGATCATGCTCAACGACATTCGCACACGCACCAAAGTGTTGTCGGTCGGCATGGTGGCTGGCGTGTTGGTGATGATGACGTCGTTTGCCTTTGGCTTGATCGACCATCAGGAAGTTGGGTTCGCGTTCAGGCGAGCCGTCATCGGCGCGGGCAGTGCGATCCTTTCGGCGCTGATTATCCAGGGAACGCTACCGTTTATTGAGAAACTGTTCAGGGTGGCGACATCGCTGACGCTGCTCGAATACCGCGACGCCAATCGTCCGCTGCTTCGCAGACTCGCTCACGAAGCACCGGGCACGTTCAATCATTCGCTGGTGATCGGTAACATCGCCGAATCGGCATGCAACGCCATTGGCGCTGACGGATTGTTGGCGCACGTTGGCGCGCTGTACCACGACATTGGCAAGATTCCCAAAGCCGAATACTTCGCCGAGAACCAGGAAGCCTCCATCAACCGTCACGACAAGCTGGCACCATCGATGAGCTTGCTGATCATTCTGGGGCACGTTAAGGACGGGCTGGAGATGGCCAAGGAATACGCCATCCCACGTGTTCTGTATCCGTTCATCGCCGAGCATCACGGAACTACCGTCGTCAAGTTTTTCCACCACCGAGCCAGCGAAAAGCAGCCGAAAATCGCGAGTGGCAAGCACGATCGCCAAGTCGATGAAGCCGAGTTTCGCTACCCCGGTCCCAAACCGGCGTCCAAAGAGACGGCTGTGCTGATGCTTTGCGACGGTGTCGAAGGGGCAGTGCGAGCCCTTCCCGAACCGACGCCCGGACGCATCGAGGGGATTGTCAGCCAGGTCCTGCAAGCCCGCCTCAAGGACGGACAGTTCAACAATTGTGACATCACCCTCAGAGAATTGCATCTGGTCGAGGAATCACTGGTCAAGAGCCTCTGTCGCTTCTATCATGGGCGGGTCGCCTATCCGAAAGAAGAAGGCCCAAAAGAAGAGCGCGGAGCGCGGAAAGACGACCAGTCGAAACTGGTTGGATAGCCGATCGGCCGGTGGCACAAGGTTTCGACAATGGACGCATCTCTTAGTTCTGACGAAGATTCCCCTCACGAGTTATCCGTCTTTGTAGACACGCCCGAAGATCATCCGGAGTCGGCGGCCGCAAATCTCGACGAATCGAAACTCAGCCACATACTTAGCTCCGTTCAGTGCACGCTTGATCGCCACGACAAACCCGCGAGTACGGTCTCAGTCCGCATCGTAAGCGACGAGACCATCGCCGAACTTCACGAACGTACGATGAACATCTTGGGCCCTACGGATGTTTTAACGTTTGACCTATCCGACGAGTCCGCTCCGGGCGACAATGCAAAAAATGTGGGAGTCGAAGGTGACATCGTCATTTCAATCGACACAGCCGCCCGTGAGGCCCGCAACCGCGGACACGAACTAATTCACGAGGTCATGCTGTACACCATTCACGCGACTCTGCACCTGCTTGGTTTTGATGATCTCAACGAAACCGATGCCGCCCGCATGCACGCGGAGGAAGATGCCATATTGAAATCGATGGGAGTCGGTGCGGTTTACGAAAGGCCAGCGACGTGAATATCAGCATCGTCCAACCGCAACTCAGTGTCGCCAAGCGAGCGAACAATCTGTCCAATCTTGGCACCATGATTCGTCACGAGGCCAAGCGTTCCGTTGCTCCTGACTTGATCGTGCTTCCGGATTGTTGCGTCGCAACACAGGAAACAGATTCGCAATCGCAAGTCACAATGGCGATGTGCCAGGGATTTGCGGAAGCGTTCGCATGGTGGGCCCGCGAATGGGGCGTTTGGATCGCGGTTGGCCACTCAATCCTCTCTGAAAACGGACTGGAAGAAGTGGCGACGTTGTTCGATCCCGATGGCGATCCGTTTATTCGAGCCAAAGACCCTTCGACAGAATCGAAGAACACAGAAAATGCCTGGGTGGTGCGCAACTCACCGATCGGCCGCGTTGCCCTTTGCTCGTGGAACGCCTCGGCGCGGAAGGCTTGCCCACCTATTGAATGGAAACGATCACCGGACTTGATCATAGTCCCGGCGGTCAGCCCGAATCGGGCCGCAATCAAAGCCATTGCCAATGATCACGATGCCTACGCAGCGTCTGCCGGATGCATTCTTGCTGAGACCAGTGACAATGCGCAAAGTTTTGTAGCCGATCCCAATGGCAAAGTGATCGCCGAAGCGCCACCTGACCAAGTTTATTCCACGCTTGTTTCGGTCGACATCAATCCGTGCAACGAGCCTGACGACTGGGAGGCAACCGAAGTCATTGAGTAATCACGCTATCTCTTTGCTAATCGCAGTGCTGCTGACGCTGATGCTCATGTTCACAGCGACGCTGAGCCTCGCGTTGAGGTTGTCGTCACGCGTACGAATGCGCGAATCGCTCGAGCGCAGGGGCAAGGGCCATCTGATGGATCGCCTGGTCAAACTGCGCATCGAGTTGGCCCACTCGGTCGCGGCGGTCCGCACCGCTTGCACGCTTGCGCTGGCTTTGGTGATGCTCCGGTTCTTTCAGACGTCGGGCATCGTAGAAGCGTATTGGCACTATGTTTTGGCGTTTGTTTGCGCGTTTTCGTTGGTCATCATCTTTGGCGTTGCCATTCCGTCAGCTTGGTCGAGATATGCGGGCGAGTCGATGTTGGCTGTGCTGCTCCCGGTTCTGATGGCGATGCGTCATTTGTTCTTTCCCATCGTCGCCGCGCTACGCGTCGTTGACGGATTGGTCAGGCGGTTGGCGGGCGTGCCGGCTGACAGCTTTGAGGAAGAAACAGCCCGTCACGAACGCGAGCTATTGGCCGCCGTCAGCGAGGGCGAAAAACTGGGCGCTGTGGACGAAGAAGAAAAAGAGATGATCGAATCGGTCATGGACCTAAGCGATGCCAGCGTCGCATCCATCATGACGCCCAGGACCGAAATCTCCGCCGTAGAAAAGAGTGCGACGTTTACCGAACTCAAAGACCTGATTAAAACGATCGGTCACTCGCGCATCCCTGTCTACGAAGAAACGATCGACAGCATTCTCGGCGTCGTTTACGCGAAAGACCTGTTGCAAATTCACCCGGACGACAATTGGGTGCTCAATGATGTCATGCGACCGGCACCATTCATTCCAGAAACCAAGAACGTGCGCGAACTACTACACGAATTCCAGACCCAGAAAGTCCACATGGCCATCGTCTTGGACGAATACGGTGGGACGGCTGGCTTGGTGACGATCGAAGATATTTTGGAAGAACTCGTCGGCGAAATCGTGGACGAATACGATCAGGATGAACCGGAACCGATCACCCGCATCGACAACGACACCCTTGAAATCGACGCCCGCGTGCGTATCGATGAGATCAACGAAGAACTCGACATCGAGTTGCCCGAATCGGAAAGTTACGACACCATCGGCGGGTTCGTATTCAGCACGATGGGCCGCATCCCTGAGACGGGCGATTCATGCCAACACGAAAACGTAAACATTCGCATCATCCTCGCCGAACCCCGCCGCATCAAACGCCTCCGCCTGCACGTCAGTCGCAACGGCGAACATTCTGACAACTGACCGCCGGGAGAATCCGGGTAAGTCACGGCGTCTCGGTCAGTTCGAAATCGAGTTGGGACACTTCATTTTCGATGAGCGTCACCGATTGCGTCAGCGCTTCGTAACCATCTCGCGTGACTTCCACGATCGCCAAGCCTGCGGGCACATCGACAAGCTCGTATTCGCCATTGGCATCGGACTGGTCGATCGCACTTCCGCCAGCCGTGACTGTTGCACCCTCGATTGGATCGCCGCTGGCGGCATCGATGACCTGTCCAACTACGCTTCCCGTCTGCGAAACGCTGTACGGATTGATGAGCAGCTTGACAAAGTCGACCGCATAACCGTCGCCCGCTCCCGTCGTCAGGTCGTCGATCTTGATTTCCAACCGCCCAGACGAAACTTCCGGCATGAACTCGTCGGGAACATCGATGCTGATGAGCTGCCCAACCGGTCCGTCCTGATCCAACACATTGAGTCGCGACTCCATGAATCTGGCCCGCAGTCCATTGATCGTGATTTTGTAGTCGGCGCCCCAGCGAGGCGCTTGCATGTCGTCGATGAAGATTTGAATGATCGCGCCAGCCAGCGCCCGACTTTCCAGATCGTACTCGAGGGTGATCGGTCGTACGCTGTTTTCAGGTCGCGACGTGTCGCGCGAATAACCGTCGGCATCTTCCGCCGCCCGACCGTCATAGCTGGTTACGACCATGATGCGATCGGTCCCGTCCGGATCACTCGGATCGAGCGCCCAGGGGAAGTCGTGCGGCGGGGTCACATTCCCAGAAAACGGGTCGAAGAATTCGTCGAACCCATTGTTCAAATTGTCGATGTCGCCGACGCGGACCATGAACTCGGCTTCGGACGTGTCGTGCAGAACAACGTACTTGGCTGAATAGTCACCGTTTTCTGGCGTGATGACGGGATCAGCCGGCGGATCGTCAAGCGCGGTATCATCGCCCGGCGGCGGTCCGCCCCCACCGATGCCACCACCACCGAATCCACCACCTCCGCCCGGAGTCTCGCCGGGGTCAGGAATGTTAGTTTCACCATTGTCTGGATCGGCTGCAGGATCTGTTTCCGCGCCCACATCTGGATCGGTGAGATCGTCGTCAACTTCGGAGCCATCCGAGTTGCCTATTGACCCGTCTCCGTCGTCAATCAAGGAATCGTCGGAGTCGGACGTGCTGTCGGTTATAGTGCCGTCGCTTTCGTCGCCGCCCGTTACATCGTCTGCCTGACTGCTTTCCGCCCGAATACCACAGTCGCCGCAATCCGTACCGATATCGCAGGAGCGCGAAAACGAATTGGGTCCGCCGTCATCGCAAATGCCGTCGTTCGCAAACTCGCAGGAATTGGTGCAGCTACCCAAGGTTTCAAACGCGCCGCCATTCTCGGCAACGTGGGGCGTGCCGCTTTGACAACCAATCATCAGCGTACCGAACAAAAAACCGGTGAGCATGCAGAAATGGCTTGGCCAGCGACAGGATCGCAGGCGGGTCACCCTTGAATACGTGAAATGCGTTTTCATAAATTCTCTCTCACCTGGCAACCCAGATCCTTCCGGGCTGCGCCTCCTCTTGGCCTAACGTCGCTACGACAATGGATCGCGCAGAAACCTGCAGCCAGCCGATCGCCGTACGATCAATGCTAGGCCGCGATGTTTACGCCAAACAAGAAGACGGCGACAAATTGGATTTGAATGGGGAACGTCCGAGAAATCGATTTAGCGCTTAGGCGGTGCTGCGGGCGCGCTCAAATGCGGCGATCTTTTCTTCGTGCGTCAAGGTGAGTCCGATAGGATCAAGGCCCGCAAGCAAGCAGTGCCGCTTATTGGCGTCCACATCAAACGGAATCGCCGTACCATCGGGTCGCGTGATCGATTGCGCTTCGAGGTCAACGGTGAGTTGAAATCCCTCATTTGCCCGCACCAATTTGAACAGTTCATTCACCTGGTTATCGGGCAAGACAATGGGAAGCATGCCGTTGTTGAAGCAGTTGTTAAAAAAGATGTCTGCAAAACTTGGGGCGATGATGCACTTGAAACCGTAATCGAGCAGCGACCACGGGGCGTGTTCGCGCGATGACCCGCAACCAAAATTCTCTTTGGACAAAAGGATGCTCGCGCCGGCGTAACGCGGCTGATTCATTTCGAACGACGGGTTGTCGCTGCCGTCATCTTTGAATCGCCAATCGTAGAACAGGTATTTGCCGTACCCAGTTCGTTCGATGCGCTTGAGGAATTGCTTAGGGATAATCTGATCAGTATCGACGTTGAGCGCTTCGAGCGGGGCAACGATGCCAGTAATTTTCGTGAACGGTTCCATGATCAAGCTCTCTTGCCAGGCGTCTTGCCCTACTACTCGGAATGATAATCCCAGTTGCGCACGTCGGTAAAGTGTCCTTTGATCGCTGCGGCCATCGCCATCGCTGGGCTGACCAGATGCGTGCGACTGCCCTTGCCTTGTCGCCCTTCAAAGTTTCGGTTCGACGTTGAAGCACAGCGGTCGCCCGGCTCCAACACGTCGTCGTTCATTGCGAGGCACATCGAGCATCCCGCCTCCCGCCATTCGAAACCGGCGTCGATAAATACTTTATCAAGTCCTTCGGCTTCGGCTTGTTCTTTCACCTTCACGGAACCGGGCACGATCAGTGCTTGGTCGATGCCGCTATGCAATTTGTGACCTTTGACCACGTTGGCCGCACCACGCAAGTCTTCGATTCGCCCATTCGTACACGAGCCGAAAAAGATCTTGTTGGGTCGAATCTCCGAAATGGGCAGGCCTTCGTCGAGGTCCATATACTCCAACGCTTTGGCGGCTGCCAACCGAGTATTGGCCTCGGTAATCTCACTCAAGCGCGGCGTATGCCCGGAGATGCCCGTCACCATTCCCGGAGACGTGCCCCACGTGACCTGCGGTTCGATCTGCGACGCATCAAGCGTGACGGTTTCGTCATATAAACAACCGTCGTCAGATGCCAACCCGCGCCAAACCTTCGCAAGCTCTTCAAACGCATCGCCATCGGGCAAAAACTCCCGACCCTTCAAATACTCAACGGTGGTTTCATCCGGCGAAATCAAACCGGCCCGCGCACCGCCTTCGATGCTCATGTTGCAGACCGTCATTCGCCCTTCCATGCTCATGTTGCGAATGACCGAACCGGTGTATTCAATCACGTATCCCGTTCCGCCAGCCGTCCCAATCTTGCCGATGATCGCGAGGATAACATCCTTCGCCTCAACGCCGACGGGCGGTGTGCCATCGACCTTGATCTGCATCGTCTTAGCCGTCTTCTGCCGAAGCGTCTGGGTGGCTAACACATGCTCGACCTCGCTCGTACCGATGCCGAACGCCAGCGCTCCAAACGCCCCGTGCGTGGATGTGTGCGAATCGCCACAAACGATGGTCATGCCCGGTTGGGTCAAACCGAGTTCGGGCCCAATGACATGCACGATGCCGTTGCGACGATTCTGCATGTCGAACAGCGTCACGCCAAACGCGTCGCAGTTTTCGGAAAGCACATCGACCTGCTTCTTAGACATCGGGTCGGCGATCGCCACCAACCGGCTCGTTGTCGGGATGTTGTGGTCCATCGTCGCGAAGGTCAGGTCGGGCCGTCGAACCCGCCGACCCGCCAACCGCAAACCCTCAAACGCTTGCGGCGACGTCACCTCATGCACGAAATGGCGATCGATATAGAGAATCGTCTCCGCAGTTCCTTCTGCATGAACCACGTGCGATTCCCAGATTTTCTCATAGATGTTCTTGGGCATGAGTCCTGCCACCTTATCAATTCTTCCAAACGACGCGGACGGCTGCCATTGACAACAACAGCCATCCAAATCCCCAACGAACACTTTAGTCTTGCCCTTCGATGATTCAAGGGCCCGGCTTGACCGTGGCGAACGCAGCTTAAAGTTCGATTCACGACCCAGAATATGTAGAATGGTATGCATGAAAGCAGCGCTTATTGGCAGCGTCAGTTCGAGTTGGCACACGTTACGCGGTTTGGTTCGCGGCGGTGTCGAGGTGACCGGTGTGCTTGGGCTGGACGAATCGCATGAACAGCGGGTCAGCGATTTCAGGTCGATGCGGGCTTTGGCGGGCGAACACGGTATTCCGTATTGCCCGTTCGACAAGATCGCCGAACCGAAAGCGATTGAGTTTCTTCGAGCGCATCCAGCCGACCTGCTATTCGTCGTTGGGCTTTCGCAAATCGCACCGGCTGAGGTCATTGAGACAGCCAGTGCCGGCGCGGTTGGTTTTCATCCGACACCTTTACCACGCGGCCGAGGACGGGCACCGGTGGTTTGGACAATCCTGCTTCAAGAACAAGCCGCCGCAAATTTTTTCTACCTGACCGACCAAGCCGACGCCGGTGACATCATCATGCAGCATCCGGTGGAAGTGAAAACGACTGACTACGCCCAGGACCTGATCGACCGTACGAACGAGGCGCTGGAAAAGATGGTTCTCGAGTTGGCACCGGCAATTCAAGACGGAACACTGCCGCGCACGCCGCAAGATCATTCGCGGGCTACTTGGTATGGCAAGCGCGGACCCGATGATGGTCGCATCGACTGGTCGCAATCGGCAGAGCAAATCCATCGACTCATCCGAGCGGCATCTCGACCATACCCCGGAGCCTTCACGCACGACGGCCGCGAACGTCGAATCGTGTGGCGGGCAGAATTGCATACGGACGACGACTATCGAGGCACCGTTGGACAAGTGCAACGGATCGATCAAAAGCGCGGTGTACTGGTGCAGTGCGGCGACGGTCTGCTATGGTTGACCGAAATCGAGAGCGAAGGCGGCGAACCCGTTGCCCCTGCGACATTTCGCGTTGGATCGAAACTGGGCATGCAGCCCCATCGAGTCATTTCATCGCTTGAAGCCCGCGTAGCCGCCTTGGAAGCGCAACTGAACGATACCGCCGAACGGAGAACATCATGACGGTTCTGGTCATCGCACCCCATCCCGATGATGAAGTGCTCGGATGCGGTGGCGTGATACGTCGATTCGCCAACGAAGGTCACGATGTGCATGTGGCCATCGTCACCCGTGGGTGGGCACCGCTCTTTCCCGAAGACCAGGTCGCGCAAGTCCGCGCCGAAGCCGAAGCAGCTTCAAAAATCCTCGGCGTTCACGAGCTTCACTTCATGGATCTGCCGGTCACGGAACTCGCCCACCTGCCCGAACACGAACTCAACGGCGCGATGGGCCGACTGATCGATCAAACGCAACCGAATTGGGTGTTCCTGCCGTATCGAAGCGACCTGCACGAAGACCACAAGCAGATCTTCGACGCCGCCCAGGTGGCACTCCGCCCGCTACCAAATCGGTTGAATGTCGAACGAATCATGTGCTACGAAACCCTAAGCGAAACCCACTGGCACGCCCCCCAAGCCGAACCAGCCTTCACGCCACACACCTACATCGACATCACCAGCACACTAAAGAGCAAAATCGAAGCGATGCAAGCCTACAAATCGCAACTACGCGACGCCCCCAACGCCCGCTCAATAGAATCGATCGAATCGCTGGCCAAGTTCCGAGGCATGACAGTACACCGGATGGCGGCTGAGGCGTTTGTGTCGATTCGGGAAGTGCTTGGAGAGTAGATTCGACGCGTCTAAATATCCGTGCTTTCGGACGCGATTCATGCATTGGCACAAGGATACAATCTTGTTCTGTCGGCAATGTCATTATGACTTGAGCGGACAAGAATTGCCGCGCTGTCCCGAATGCGGGGCGGCGTTCGCATTCGATGATCCGAAAAGCTTCTTGGACGCGCCGCACGGCAGATTCAGACGGGTTACATTGGGGATTTGGCGGCGGATGCCGCTTCTTGTCATTACGGCATTGCTCTTCACAGTATATGGAATTGCCTATTCTGAGTTGCCCCGCCTCTCAAGCGTCACTTACCCCGAACGCATCGCTAACGCGAGCATGCGAAAAATAATGACGGCTTGGCATATACAAATAATGGCCAATCCGAACGAACCAAAATTCGATCGCGACGCAGCCGAGTCACGATTGCAAAACCTTTATAGCCCATATTCGGAATCTGGCATGGCCAATTCACAAGCCGTGTGCGCATATGTCCTCAGGTGGTCGCCGCTATTCGTCATTCCGACCGTCATCTACCTGCTCGTGGTAGCATTTCTCGTGGGCAAATCTGCAAAGCGTAGATCCTTTGTTATCATTCTGATTCTCTTGCTCGGAATGATCCCTTGCGTATTTTCAAATTTGATTCTAAACCTCGCGTTTCCGGGCACCAATGCTTTTATGCGCGATTTTGCATTTGTTCCAGGGGTCGACATAACTCCTGCAAATCCCAATTCCGCCGATACGATAGCGATGTACAGCGTCCGTGACTTTACGCCCTACGGTAGAATCGGAATTGCATTCGGTGATCGCCATGTTCGGTGGTTGCCATACGAACGAGCCGAACCACTGTTCAAAGCCCAGGGGATTCCGTTTCCCAAGCCAACCGAATAGTCTCGTAGGTTGGGTCATCGACCCGACAGGCTCGTGGCTTGCAGAACGACTGGTGGGTCGATTACCCGACTATACGACTCCATCAATTTTGCGAAACCAGATACGCGAACCCACCTACGACTGCCAACCCTGTCATGATCGCGAATGCAATCTTGACCCAGCTGTACGGCCGATCGCCTTGCACTTCGGCGGTGGTGGCGTTGACTACTACTTGGTAGACCTTTTCGGCGTAGCGGTAGCCCATCATCCAGATCGGTAGGAGCAGGTGCTTGTAGGTGATGGCGTTGTATTGCGTGTCGATGTTGTGGATGCGTTGGGTGTCGCCGCCGATGTGGGAGCGGACGTCGGCTTCGATCGCTTCGTCAAAGCGCAGCTTGGCGATTCCGAAACCGGCTTCCAGTTCGATGTCGTACGTACGGGCGAGGAAACCCGCGAGCATCTCCTGATTGAAGGGCTTGCAATCGCGGAGTGGCCAGGGTTGTAGGGCGTCGAGTCGTTTGACCGGTACGCCTTGGGCGGCGACAATTAACTCATCGTCGAAGAAGCGTTGAAACGTCCCCGATGCCGGTGACCAGCGGGTCTTGCGAACACGGCGTTTATTCTTGCCCGAACCGGTCGTGACGTAGTAGTAATCGCCCCGCTGACCGTCGTAGTGCGTGGTGGTCATCGTGTCGAACGTCCAATACGGCGTGTACAAGCCCGAAAACTTTCCCTCGACGCCTACCTTCTTGAACCGATTCGGGGCGAACCAGCGCGACTTAACCCAGCCGGCCAGCGCTTCGTGGGCTTTCTTGCGATCAACGCGAAACGCCATCACGCCATCAACCGGCACGCGGTCTTCGGCATCATGCACATCTTCCAATTGAAGCGGCACACCGCAATAGGCACACTCGCTGCTCGTCAGCGTACCTTGGAATTGCACTTTGGATCCACACGACGAACAAGGCACCTCGCGCAGCCCGCTCGTCTGGTCGGACTTCTCTCCCCGCCACGTCGCGATTTGCGCTAACGCAGCTTGATAGTCCTGTTCTTCGACGAATTTCTCAGGATCGAATTCGAGTTGTTTAACGAATCCGCAATACGGACATTTCAAGCTCTGCACACCGATGCTGAATTCAAGATCGGCACCGCAGCCTTCGCACGGAAACACGTGCGCGGATTTTTCCTCTGCCGCTTCGGGCTCCGTCATTGAGTCGTACTCGTTGTCTTGCATGGACTCGATGGCTTGGGGCCCTCTCAGTGTCTCGCGCTTGCTTGGGCTCGCACTTACTTGATTAGCTTGTAGAGAAACACAAGCGTGTTGACGACCGGTGAAAAATCAATGTCGTGTTTGGTTGTGTAGTTGCCGCTGCTCATCGGCGAGTTGGAGACGTGGTGGCTGGGCTTGACGATTCGCTTCCTGTCCTCGCGTTCTTTTCGCTTCTGCTCGTGGATCTTCCCACCGGCTTTCGTCCATTTCATGAGCAGATGCAGTTCGCGCCCGTCAAGCCAAACGCCATGATTTCGACATTCGTCCACGATCACCCCCGACCGCGATCCGTAGGCTTTGCGATTCATCATTTTTTTGCAATCGGGGCACTTGATGTATGTGATCTGACGATCTGCTTCGACACCTTCCTCTTCGATCAGGGCGGCTAATCGCGGGTAGTCCACGTTGTAAACGTGCGTCACCGACTCTTCGATGATGGCCTCCAACTCGCCTGGATCGAAAAAGATGCCGTGACACTTAAGACATCGATCAATGCCGAAACCGTCGGCTACGTCCAATTGCACGATATGAAGCGGCTCATCGCAGTGTGGACATTCGCGCGACCCTGATTCTCGATCACCGCCGTCGCGCTGCGAAACGGCGCGAAGATCGACGTCGTTTAGCGTATTGCAAAAAGTGCAACGATTGGATTTGGGTGGCAACGGTGCGCCGCAATTTGTGCAGTTCATGGCAGGACCTGAATCAAAATGCGTTCAATCGATTCCTACGTTGCAAACAACTCCTACTTCGCAGGCGGAGGTGGCGGCGGTGCTGCGTTGAAGAACGTCGCCAGTTGCGTCACTTGGCCAGCCGGCATCCAATTGCCCATGCCCGCACTCCACACCATCGTCTCGGGCGTGATCCGCCCCTGGGATATCATCGCCGGAATCTGTGCCATGGCACACTGCCCCTGCACTGCGCCGTCGGCTGCGATGTGCCATACGCCACCGGGTGGAGGCGGTGGCATGCCGCCAGCCATTTGACCGCCACCCATCATTGGGGCGCCATCCATCATCTTGCCCGCCATCGCGAATCCCATGCCGAGGCCCATGCCCTCTGCCGCGCCACCGCCAGCCGGATTCTCAGCAGCAGCCGTCATCGCCTGGCCCATCTGGTATTGCTGGAAGCGATTCATGTCGCCGATCACACCCATGCTCGTACGCGTGTCGAGCGCTTTCTCGACGGCTTCGGGTAGGGAAATGTTGACGATGTAGAGCTGAGGAATGTCGAAACCGAATTCGTCATCGATTCGCTCGACGGCTTTGTTACGAAGCAACTCCGAAAATTCCTGATACTTCGCAGCCAAGTCGAGGGCTGCAATTTTAGACTCACCGATGACATCGGCGAAAGCGGTATTGATGACCGAACGAATAAACTCGTGAATCTCATCGGTATCGAAACTGGCGTCGGTCCCGACAAGTTCTTTGAGTAAGATTCTAGGATCGCTGGCCTTTAACGAATACGTACCAAACGCCCGCAAGCGAATCGGCCCGAACTCCGGATCGCGCAACATGATCGGATTGGGCGTCCCCCATTTCAGATCGGTGACCTGCCGCGTGTTGACGAAATAGACTTCCGATTTGAACGGGCTGTCAAATCCGTGCTTCCAACCTTGCAGCGTGCTGAGGATCGGCAGGTTGTCGGTGCGTAGTTCGTAATGCCCCGGCTCGAACACGTCGGCCAACTCGCCGCGATGCACGAAGACAGCCACCTGCCCCGGTCGCACGATAAGTTGAGCACCATTCTTGATTTGATTGTGGTATCGCGGGAAGCGCCACACGAGTGTATCGCGCGTGTGGTCCAGCCATTCGACAATATCAACCAGTTCACCGCGAAGCTTGTCCAAAAACCCCATGACGATTCTCCTTGACCGCACCTGTCGCTTCCCAGGCATGCGCATGGGCCGACGTGTTGGCGAGCTTATCTACCCCAAGCGTACAGACGCGTTTTCAAGGGGTCAAGGCAACTACATATTCGGATGAGATCTTAATGGGTTTGACAGTCTCACTTGTCGAAATGGTAGCGTGCGTTGGCGGGATTCGGATCGGCATCGACTGCAATACCGCGATTGCCATTGTGGGCCAGACGATTCAAGATGTGGCTGACCCATTCAACGCGCTCGGGTGCCTGAATGCGTTCGGCCAACTCCGCCGCTGTTAGCGATTCGTCGCGATTGTCATGTAAGTAGGCGATCAAACCCTGCTGAACTTCCAACACTTCTGTCGCGGCGCGTTTGCCGGCTTCGACACCGGGCTGATGGTAGGCGTTGATTCCCACGAGCGATGCGTACAATCCGACGGCTCGTTCATAGAGCGCGATGAGGGCTCCGATTCGATGCGGACTGACCTCGTCGATTTGAAGGGTGATGGATTCGCGTCCCTTCTCGGTGAGTGCCTCACGCGTGCCCAGGAGAAAACCAGCTAAATAGTCGCCGCTGTTGACGGAGTCATCAACTTCGATCGACGATCCTGAACGGTCGCGCAACACCTCTACAAAAGTGAGATAGAAGTTATTCACGCCATCGCGCAATTGCTGCACGTAGGCGTGTTGATCGGTCGAGCCTTTGTTGCCATAAACGCTGATGCCTTCTTCAACGAAGTTGCCATCAAGGTCAACGTCCTTTCCGATCGACTCCATGATGAGTTGCTGGAGGTAACGCGACAAGAGCGCCAATCGATCTTTATAAGGAATCACCACCATGTTGCGCAAACCGCGCGACCGGGCGGCGTCGTACCACATCGCAGCCAGGAGCGCCGCCGGGTTGGAAAGCAAATCGTGCTGGCGGGTGCATTCATCCATCGCCTTCGCACCGGCGAGCATCTGGTCAACGTCGATCCCGCCAAGGGCAGCCGGCAGCAAACCGACGGCTGACATCTGCGACGTTCGACCACCGACCCAGTCCCACATGGGAAATCTTCGCAACCACCCTTGCGACTTGCAGACCTTATCGAGAGCGCTGCCCTCGCCCGTCACCGCAACGGCGCACTTGGCAAAATCCAACCCACGCGATTCAAACGCATGGGCCACCTCAAGCATACCGTTGCGCGTTTCTTTGGTGCCGCCACTTTTGGAAACCACGAGACACAAGGTTTGCGAAAGTTGATCGCCCAACTGTGCGATGATCCGGTCGATGCCGTCGGGGTCAGTGTTGTCGACGAAGTGAATCTGCATCGGATCATCGGCGTTGCCCAACGCATCACTGACGAATTGCGGACCGAGCGCCGAACCACCGATACCAATCTGAAGCACATGTGTGAATCGCCCACCGGCTGGCGGCGCGACCGCCCCACTGTGAACATCCGCCGCGAACGCCTTCACGTCGCTAATAGCCGACTCAATGGCATTGCGAAGTTCGGCATTCGGCGCGCGGAAGGCATCGCGTAGCCAATAGTGCCCCACCATTCGATTCTCATCGGGGTTGGCGATCGCGCCACCCTCCAATGCATCCATCGCCTCGAATGCTTTGGCCATCGGACCTGCGATGTCGTCAAAAAACGACTCCGCAAACTTCATGCGCGAATTGTCCAAATGCACGCCAGCCGCCGCACAAGAGCAGCCGTATTCGCAATAGCGTTTCCAAAGATCGATGGCGTTCACGATGATTTACCTTTTTTGCCGCGGATTTTGCGGGTTTGTTTTGGTGATGATTCGGCGATGGGCCGGACGGCTTTTAACACTTCCCAATCCGTGTAGACGTTTTGTCTGATAAATGCCAAGCAGTATTTTCGCACGACATCTTCAGCCAGGTTCGACGCACGCAGCACCCGCTTGGACACGCTCATGTCGTCGGGGCATTCTGCCGGCGGGATGCGCACCATTTCATCTTCAAGCCGGCTAAAGAATTCAATCTCGCCCAATTGCTTCCAAATACCCGGCAACTCGGGATCAACATCTTCAGACCTGGGCTGCTTCAAATATTCGTCGAGCGACTCGTTGGGGGTTAACTCCAACCACACCGCGCCCTGACAATGCTTCTCGAAATAGTCGCCGGGGATAAGACGTGCTACCTTGCGGAAACGTTCTTCGAGTAGAAGATCGTCAAACCCATCCCAGCGAAACGTGAAACACAATCGATCCCAGCGCGGATTGATTTCAACGTCAAGGTCGATGCCTTCGCATTGCTTGCCGACATAGGACAACAAGTCCTTTTTGAGTTGTGCGTGGGTTTTCTTCGACATGGTACGCTCACTTCCCTTGGGCGCAATCTAGTCGTGTTGGTTTGCGAGTATGTGCCAGCCAATCCTTGCCGTGCCCATCTCGATCGCGGCGAGTGCCCGAGGCGAACTCAGTTCTCCAGAAGCTGAAACGCAGTTGTGCGGACCCACTCGCCGTTTGCCCCGTTCGCTTGCACGGTCCACAGATCGTAACCACCTTCCGCACGATTGCCATCACCGTCCGGCGCGAAAGATCCACTCACGCCGGCATATCCCCCAAGTACACTGGGCAGTGATGATCGCAATAAAATGGGATCGCTTCGATCGGCAACCTGATTGATGGTCAGCGC
>BQJS01000041.1 GCA_021604825.1 Phycisphaerae bacterium
GCATGCACCGGCGGCGGATCTTGTCCCTGTTGATGACGTGGACCACACAAACGTGCCCACGACCAATGTCTCAGGGAATCCAGTCGAGACACCGATAGTCTACGCGTGTCCGATCGCACCGGCAATGACGCGCCAGCGCAAGCGCGTGGTCCTGTACGCACGATACAGCACGGACCAGCAATCCCCTCGATCGATCGACGATCAGATTGCCAAATGCCGCGAATTCCTGGACACATTGGCACTCGGCGAAGTCGAAGTCATCGTCGTCACGGATGCGGCCATTTCTGGGGAACACACACGTCGACCAGGAATCGATCGCGTATGGGAACTCATCGAGTCTGGGGGTTGCGATGTGCTGATCGCAGAAGATCTGTCCCGCCTTTACCGGCATTCAACACGGGCGATGCAGCTGATCGAGAACGCCGTAGACGCCGATGTTCGCGTCATCGCGATCAATAGCAACATCGACACAGATGAGGATGAAAGCCGCTGGCGAATGGGCAGCCACTTTGCCTCCATGAAAGCGGAGACAGACAACACTGAAACACGAAAGCGCATCGTGCGCGCCATGGAGGGACTCTGGCGCGATGGTTGCGCAGTTGGGGCGCTGAAACCTGGCTACATTCGAACCCCTACGACACCGGCGACCGACCGCGAGCCCGCCAAGGGGCCGTTCCGCGATCAGAAGGACACCCGGTGGACACCGGTAATCGAGAAAGCATACGAGATGTGTGCCCAAGATGATATGCCTTGGATGATTGCGAACTATCTTACCGAAACTGGCTTTCCCAAGAGCAATCGCGCTCGTCTGCCTGAATGGACGGAGACAAACGTGATCCGACTTATCCGCGATCCAATCAACCGTGGAGAGGAATCGTACCGCGTGCGCCGCAGCGTAAAGAAATACTCGATCGGCAAGAGCGTTCAGATCCCTTCGCCTGCCAACGAAATTCTCTATCGTCAGATGCCGCACTTGGCTCATGTATCGCGCGCGCTGTGGCGCGCAGCGAATCAGGCGATCGATCAGCGCAACGTGAACACCAATCCGAGAACGGGAAAAAGTAACCCTCTTCATCATTCCAACCGCGACAGCCGCACTGCTCTCTCGGAGCTTTTCGTCTGCGGCGTCTGTGAAGCGAAGATGTACCGGCGCAGCACAATTTATCAATGCGCAGACTCTTGCCGCTTGAAAACCCTTCATCGTGCAAATGGCAGCCGCTGCTGGAACCGTTGCACTCCGCAACGGGAAACAGTGCATCGCAATCTCGCCCGTTCGATCGTGGAGACATTGGTCTCACAAGCCGGTTACTTCGAGGCCCTGTGCGCGGAAGTCGTACGACTCGTCGAACAAGGCGCTCCCGAACTCGGTCGTCGACTCAAAGCGCTACAGGGCAAGGACGCTGAACTAAAACGGAAACGCGATAACCTTACGAAGGCCATTGAGGACGGCAACGATATTCCCCAACTCGTGGTTCAACTTCGTGATCGAGAACTTGAGTGGCAGAGAGTCCAAATGGAAATCGAAGAACTTGTTGCGCGAAGCCGAACGAAAGTCCCCATTCCAACGACTGATGACATCCGTAACATCCTCGACGATGCTCGGGCCAATCTTCTCGGCGATTTTGACTCTGAAGCCGCGCCACTATTGAAGCGTTTGATCGACGGGAAGATCCATGCCGTTCCGTACAGTCGGTTTGACGGCGATTCGCTGCATCTGCGCGCCCATTTCACGCTCAACACAGTTCGGCTCCTGCCCCAGGAATGGCAACAGTTGCTGAACGATCGGGCGAGTGACGAGTCCCTCGCCAGCGTCGTCATGAGCGCGGCTATGCCAGTGGTTGTGGACCTCCTCAAAGTACCCAAGCGGATCCAATACGCGAAGTCAATGTTCGAACTAGTCCAAGGGGGTCTCACACTGGCGGACGCTGCGCGGCGACTGGGGCTGCCTGAAACGACGGGCAACAAGGCCTATCGAACGGGGAAGGCAATGGCTGAGCAGGACTTGGACGATGCTTACATAAGGGTGACCGACATGCCTGGCAGGCCGGGACATTGGCGTCCACACACTGATAAACCCGGCGTCTTTGACGCGGCGTGACCCGGCGTGACCCGGCGGCGGCGGTCGTCGCAGCCGGGTGTGCCGGTCGCCGCAGGTACGTTTTTATAGCTATCAGGTGCTCGTGGATGCGAAAAGCAGACACGAAGCCTAACGTGACAATAGGCCTTGACGGGCAAGGTAATGCGTGAAATGGGACTGGGGGACGCGCACATGAGTGTGGAAGCGATGCCGAAGCGTCCCAGGCGATGTAAACCACATACCGACAAGCCTGATGTGTTCGTCGAGTGAGAAACACTGGGCGAAAGCAGCATAGGACTCGGTGTACTACTCGCCTGAGCCTACTTAGCATTCGGACATCCTGACGGATCCGTCAAGGATATGTGGCTTCCCAGCGGAAACAAGCGAACTGACCAAGATGAGCTTGAGGCCGAATTGGGGTGCACTTGTGGATTCACGGGCGAAAATTCCACTCGCGGTCGAACCCGCAGTCGTAAGGAGAATTGAAGCATCGACGCAAAGTCATGCCAGCCGATAGAATGTGCCCAGCAGTTTCAGAGTCGTCGCTTCACATGTCCGATTACAGTGAGCTCGCACAGTGACTGAACCAAACGCCGAATCGATCGGCGCCGATGAGAACGCCGCGGCACCACCATTCAACACCGGCGGTGGTGGATTCGAATACGAAGACTACATTGCGGCGCATGCAATGGCGGGGATCCTCACCGAGCTGCCACCGTTTGGGGAAGAACTGGGTACGGCCGACCGAATTGACTGGCAGGTGGACGCCCGCGATTGGCAATTTAACGATCTTCTTGTGACATGTGACACAGATCGCGGGCGTCGAATCGCTATATCGTGCAAGTCAGGGCGATATGTAACGAATAAGGGTTGGCCCGCAGAGGCGGTCGAACAAGTTTGGAAGCAGTGGATCCACGCTGGGCAAAATCCATTCGATCAGAAGAAAGATATCCTTGCGGTCGCGACAGGGCATCTCGCGCAAGACGCAAGGAACAAATGGGATCGGCTCCTTCAGGAGGCACTCGTCGGAGACTCGACGCGGTTCATGCAACGATACCAGAAGGCAGGGTCGTCCAGCAAAGTGGCGCGGGATCTCGTCGCCAGCTTGCGCTGCCCAGACCATTTGGTCGATCAAATTAGCAATGAACAACAAGAACGCTTCAAGCTGATCCAGTGCTTGCGACTTTGGCACCGCGATGATTTGGCATCACATTCAGCACAAAGGGTGCAAGCAGTAGGATGGTGCCACCAGGCCCTGCAATCGAGCGACCGATCAGAGGCACAATCGCTTCACGCAGAACTTCTACGCATCTCATACATCCGACGCTCGCGTGGTGGGACGATCACAAGACAGGAAATGGTCGCTTTGTTGGCGCCACAGTTCGCGCTCAAAACCGCACCATCGCATGAATCGTCATGGAGAAAACTGGACGCACATTCGGCGGAGCTACAAGCGGACATAGGCACTTCACTGAGAGATACTCTGTGCCTTGTTCGGCCAGAACTCTGGTCGGCAATTCGCAACGCTGCCAAGCCCGGTGGTCTATTGGTGTTAGCGGGCGAATCCGGATCTGGAAAATCAGCGCTGGCCATTAGGCTTTGCCGATGTGTTGAACGCACACAATGGCTTACTGCTAGCGATCTCGAATATACAACATTCACGAAAGTCGGTTCACAACTCGGCATCACGGCGGCATTGAACACCCTGGTGGGCGATGAATGCAGCGCCAACTCGCTCTTGGTCATCGATGGAGCCGAAAAACTTGGGCGAAACGGGCGGCACATCGCGGCACGCTTGATTGATGCAGCAATTCATGCAGTACAACCCTGGCAGGTTGTGATGACAGCGCAGGAAGACGGTGTCGAGGCGCTCCGTCTGGAACTTGCCGAGATTTCGAAGAGCGAGGAACACGTCCAAACGATTAATGTACGGTTGCTCAATGAAGATGAAGTTAGCGGATTACTTGGACCGTTAGGAATCGGGCTGACCGCTACAAAGTCGGGGGCCTTGGTTCGATCACTCCGGAATCTGAAGGTACTCGATTGGTTGGCACGAGCGTCGAAAATCAAGGTGCTGGAGAGTTTTCCGGACCTTGTCCGTGAAGTGTGGGCTGGATTTCTCGGCAATGACGATGAGGGAGTCCACGCCGAGGTGCTCAAGAAGCTGGGCAAAGAGGATGCGACACAAGTCGTTGGTGGAGCACCGAGTTCGACATTTCCCGATGCTGCCGAGCAACGTGTGCTGGCCACGCTCATCCAGCGTGGGCTGATCAGTCGGCGTAAGCAAAGGCTGTTCTTTCGACACGACCTTCTTGGCGATTGGGCGCGTCTGCAGATTCTGATTGAATCAGGTGAGAACGCCATCGACACCCTTGAAGAACTATCGGTGTCGATTCGATGGAGACCGGCCTTCCGCTACTTCGCGGAGTGGCTGCTACATGGGGACGAAGCTGATCAAGAACGCCTTGCCTCGTTGTTGGTGGGCGAACCAGACAATCCGAATTCGATTACATTGTTGGAAGGACTGTTTCGTTCGCCCGAATGTGGACCGATCGTTGCATCACTTCTTGAACACAATTCGTGGTTGAATCAGGATTCATTGGCCACGTTGCTAAGAACGTTTGTGTCCGTTGCGACGCGACCTTCCGACATTGGCCAACTATTTGCGAAAGAACATCCAGGAAGTGCCGCAATACGGGTCGCATTTCGTGTGCCGGTGCACGAACTCTGGCCGGGAATGATGGAAGCGCTGAATCCACGGGCCCACACGATCGCCAAAATAACGCCAATCAATCTGGGCTCCGTCGTTCGCAGCTGGCTTTCGGATGACGCAACAATAATGCGGCAGGCGGATATTGAGACGCATCGCTCTTGCGCGTGGCTTGCCGTCGAGGCTGCGAGGGAACTCCAAGCAGTAGTAGCCGAATCACCTCACATTTTGGGCGCTGGCCTGGGCATTCAACACACTTTTGAAGCGGCTCTGTTTGCTGCAACTTGGTTTCCAGATGAGGTGGCAGCACTTGCACTCGAACTGTCTGCGCGTCGACCGGAACCTCAGGCGGTCATTGATCGCGTAGAGGCAGAAAAGAAGCGGTCATCAAACGTTACAAAAGAGCGCCTCGCCCAATTAAGCCCTGACGAGATAACACGGATAGAAAATCGTCTCATTATGGCGCCGGTCGCAAATCGGCGTAGAGGGCCAATACCTGATGGGCCTTCCAAACCGGTTCACGAGGCGTTCCGAAAGGCAGTGCTAGGAGCGGGCGTTATCGTTCGCTTGGCACGCAGTCGGCCCGATGCAGCTCAAGAAGTGTTGCTGGCATGCTGCCTTGCAGATCCAAGTATGGACGATCCCAAGTATTCGAGTGTGGGTTTTGATGATCACACTGGAACCGTCAACCTGATTGACTGGTATCCGCCACTCCATCTTCGAGGCCCCTGGCTTGCGCTTCTGACACGAGCACCCGATCACGGACTCGATGCGGTCTTGCGACTCGTTAATGTTGGTACTTCGGAGTGGTTGCGTTTGAATACTGTATCGCCCGGTTACAAGAATTACGAAGAGGTCCAACGGAAGACCTCCGTCACCCTGAATATTGAGGGGAAGGATCGAGTATTCCGAGGCGACCAAAGTGTCTTTGGCTGGTACCGCGGACTTGGACGTGCAGGGAACATCGTTACTTCAGCGTTAATGGCGCTTGAGGCTTGGCTTTACCGTCTTGTGGAGAAAGACCTACCGATCGAGTGGGTTGTAAGGCGGGTTATGGATGCTGGATCTTCCGTTGCATTACTTGGCGTGCTGGCGGCATTAGGGCGCAAGCACGATCGGCTTCTCAACGGCCTTCTCTGCTCGATTGTCTCTTGTTGGAGAATCCTTGCGTGGGACGAGCAGGTGGCGATGCAGGATGCCGTGCAATCGATTGGCCTGTATAGACTCCCAGCTATCGACAATATATTCGGTAAAGGAGCCGAACGATGGTCGGCACTTGCACACCGAAGAGCCAATTTGCCGCGGTTGATCGCAAAGAAACTGGCGTCGGGAGAGGTCGAGATTGTCAAGGCATGTGACGAGGCGCGGGCAAAATGGGCAGGAGAGCTCGACGCAAAAACCTGTCTGGACCCAGACAAGGTGGAACGCTTCATCGCACTATTTGATCCCCAGAATCTCGCGGTTGAAAAGCTGTCGGATGGACAGTTGGCGCTTTCCATAACTTGGCCTACTGAGCTTGCAGCAAAAGATGATGAACAGGGCGAGAGTTCAGATCCATCAATCGACGCGCTTGTGCTTCGCAAATCTTGTCGAGCGATACTGGACAATGCCAGAGATCTAACGGATGCGCAGGCCGAGTCGATCTGGTCACAGGCGACTACACTAACCTCACCGATGCAACCTGATGGTAACACTTCGACGGTGACAACAATAACCGCACGTGCGGCAGTGGCCGCCGTGTTGGAGAACCACGCGAGTGGATGGTTGGATCGATTTCCGGAGCGCAGGTCCTGGTCTGAGTCAGCCGCGGTCAACGCTACGCCGGAAGTGCGCGAGTTGTCCATCGAAACGCATGGTATGTCGGAATTCAAGGAACACGGCGAAGCCTTCACAGGCGCGTGGGCGGTGGCGCGCATTGCAGCGGGTGATACGAGGAAATCCGTCCGGCGAGCACTGGCGGAAGCGATGACGGTGAATGAGTATGTGGTCACAGGCCAAGTGCTTGCAGCTGGACTGCGTCTGGCGGGGAAGATTCCTGGAGAGTTGGGACGACTATTCAACCTCGCCTGGCTCTGGGCAGCACTTTGCAATTTGTCCGGCGACGCCAGCCAAACTGACACGCATAAAGTGAGAATCTCGACGGCGCGACGCAAGCGCCTCAGGCAGGCGTTTGTGCAAGGGCGGATCCCATGCGATCTCATTCCCTGGGACGAATTACGACTCCGCGCTGCCAGAGTCTCCAGACGCGCTGAGCGCAGACGGCTCGCGGAGCGTTCTGCGTGGGGTTTGGTGGAGACACATGCTGAAGAGTTGTCTCTACCAAAGGTTTGGGGTGACTATGACGATCACGGCTTCAACTGGGGCGTGCTAGGAAGGATTGCCGAATCACAGCTCATAGTAGTGCAAACTTCAAACGACCTTGCCTTGGAACCGCTTGGCGAGTTCGATCGTCGGCTCGTAGATTTGGCGGTTTGGACTATGAAGTGCGACCAAAGGCGGCGCCGGGGCAGTTCGAATTCGTTGCCCAACATGATGGATCGAATTGCGCTTAGTCGTGCCGCGACGATCATTGCGGCCCACGAGGACGAAGCGTACGCCATTGACATCTGGCGCGCACTGGCACCGCATCTTGTACATCACCGGTATTGGGTCGCGTCTTTTTTTAGCGAATGGTTTGAAATAGGTAGGAGGGAAGCGAATTCCACGGAACAGTTCTATACACGATGGCGGCTAATGATTGAACACACCGATGAACTTGCGGATTGGGATGCTCGAAAAGACGAAGGCTGGAATGACGTTGCCATCGCGAGGTCCGCGTTGCTGGGAATTCAGGACTGTGGCACCTGGCTTGTGTTGCCCGAGGACCGTCCGTTCATTAAACCACTGGTTGATCGTTATGCGGAATGGGCCAAGGCCTACGCCGGTGACGCATGGCGACTACGGGCATTGTGTCGCTTCCTTCAGTGCCCTAGCGCCGACGCCCTGCGTTTGCCGGCACTCACTTGGGTGTGCGAGGCACTGATGTTGTTGTCCGACTATCGGATGGCTGACAGTGAATTAATGGTTGAGATCGCGGAATTCTGCGTGACTGTTTGGTACCAAGAGAAAGATCGCGTGCTCGCAAACCGTGGAGCGCGAACGTCGCTCGTGGCGATTGTTCAACACCTTTCGCACCTTCGCGTGCAGGAAATCTTGGAACTCAGAGATGACGTTGAAGCAGCGATGGCTCAAGCGGAGCCGTGATCGATCAGGCTGAGTAATCGAAATGCGCTCTCCTCAACGCATCGCAGAGTAAATGGTTGCCTGCAGGCCTCTTGGTCAATTGCACGTGTCGCTGTTCACTTAGGATTCAGTTACGTCCGGACGTTTCGGACGTCCGTATACGCGTTCAAAATCCAATTCATCTTCCTTCTGGCGCCGTTTCTTCGCTTTTCGTTTTTCTTCTCGTATGTTCCATGGAAAGTAGTGCATGGCTAGGATTCGACGACCCGTCGCGTATTCTTCTGAGAGCTCGTTCGCAATGGCTGTTGAAAATCCGACGTGGCGGAGATGAAATCTCACATCGTCAGGCCGAAGGATGCTTGAATATTGGTGTGCAACACGGACAAAATGCCAGAATTTCTTTCGCTCGAGCGGGTGTAGCGCTTTGGCCTTATGCCCAGTCCAAGTATTTGTTGCACTGATTGAGAATTGTTCAAACGCCTGAGCAAGCGACCCACGTAGCGGGCGCCTCTTGTCTTTGGGCCGAAGAATCCGAATCTTGTAGCGAAGTATGTTGCCAACGATTTCAAAAAGTGGATCGACAAGTCTCTCCGCCCGTGAATACTGTTTGTCCGTTGCCAAACTTGGCTGGTCGCCCCATCGCTTTGCATGCATCGTAAATTGGATTCTGCCAGGTGCGTCGTGGCACGAGCGAAAGACCACCGCGAGGTCGTCGCCAATAAATTCGTGCCCAATGTACACTGCCGCGAAGAAGCGATCCGCACAAACGTTCTTTGTCTGGGGAGAATTCCAATCAATGGCCTTGGTGACGGCGGTGTGTAGGGCTGCAAAGAAGGTGTCGACATTCCTTACTTTCACATGGGGCGGCCAGTCCATTGGCGTATTCCCTGTATCAATTTCACGTCAGTGCGCCCGCGCACGCTATTATCGATCGGAATGCCTAGATACACTTTCCACCGGCGCAATTCCTGATCTGGACAACAAACATTCTGTTACTATGAAATATTCAATGAGTCTTGACGTCATTGGTCCCCATCGATGATATCTCCTCTGTCTGCGTGATTTGCCAGCACCTGTTCCATGTGCAACTCGGCAGGCCATTTAATGTCCAGAATGTCACCACCGAGTTCGTATCAGAAGTAGATGACGTCAGGAGCATCCGCGCCAAACAATTTCTTGCTGCGCAGATCTTGCCATTTCTTCACTCGGTGTTCAATCGCTTGTCGGAGAGTAGGAAAGAATCGCTGGAACAAGTCAGAAGAGTCGCCGGTGTCCGTGTGCCATAGGTCAATACGCCCGTCGACGATTTTCAGAAACAACACCGAGAAGCGCCAGAATTCTAAAGGCTTTGTTGCGCGCATCATCTCGGCATACCAATGTCGCGCCCAACAATTGCGATCGTAAGCGTAGCGCGCCGCAGCAACAGCAGTTCCAATGAAGCCCTTGCTGTCATGGAAGTCCTCTAAGACCGAAGTGGCGTAGTGATTTTCATCGGAGAATCCGGATACCATGATTGCCCTGGCCATGTGCGCTGGCACTTCCGTTGCAAGAAGGACCTCGACATACTCTCGAATCAGGTTCTCGTGTCCGGCGCGAAACGCTGTTGCCACTTCTGCGGCGATCTCTTGGTCGGTTTTCGCCTCCGATAATCGTCGAAAGCATTCGCTCTTGAGTTCAGGAATTACTGCACGATTCCAAATGGCCCACGATTCCGCGGGTAGTTGGGCTAGTCCATAGGTCGAACGGAACGGAAGCTGTTGATTCGAGGTGTCCTGTAATAAGCAGAGCGCTTTCTTCGGATGTGAATCTGCGATCGCTGCTGCGAATTGAATTATGAACAACCGGAGAAAGATCTTCCGATGCTGATCAGCTTCGATCAGCCGTATAAACCAGTGCTCGATGACATCAGGTCTTGCGGAAACAAGGGCTTTGATCTCGTCCAAACCGATATCTTCCAATACCAGTCTCGCGTCGGCATCTGAGAGACTCTTGTAAAAGCGCGCAAATACTTGCCGCGCTCGGCCCTGGCGCTCGTGGAATTCCTCGGTGGTCTCGCCGAAGATTCTCTTCAACGGTGTTCTGTCGGGCTCGTCGTCGGATTCAAGAATCGCGAACCGTCGCGGCCGGGAAAGGCTTTGTTCGTTGCGCGATTGAATGGTGATCGAAGGCTGGGGGAGATCCTTCGCCACAAGTACTCTGTCTATCGCTTCCTCAATCCTGTCAGCGAGAATCTTCGCAGCGGCTTCTCCTAAGACGAGTGCGGCGTGTCCGTAGTGAGTGAGGTCGATGCGATCAACGGCCTCGGGAATGTCGATTAGGCCAGCCTTGGCGGCGGCAATCATGGCGTGCGAGCCGTTCCAGATTCCATCAGGGCTATCAGCTTGCTCACGGGAATGAGCGTTCCAGCCGGTCTCGATCAACGTGCCAAGCAGGGTAAGGTCCGCAGTGCGAGCCGCGATCGCCATCGCTTCTGCTCGCAATAGCTTATTCTCAGCAGTTAGGAAACTGGACACGATCGCCTTCGCGCGATCTGACATGGGCGGCAGAGAATAAGCGATTGCTGCGATAATGCGAAAGCAGAGACTTTCGTCGCCAGTTGCCTCACAGCGTTCAAGCCACTCATCGATAACTTCGATTTCAGCGGGCCTGAGCAACTCCAAAGAACCCACGAGCAACCTGGAATCCTGTAGGCGGCCCACAGCCTCCAACTGCTCATTTGGCGAGAGATGTGGCAAGGCCGGAAAAAATAGGAATTGCGATGTCAGCCAACCTTCCTCTTTCGTCGAATCTTGGTCACTTGGACCCAAGTCAAAGGACTGCGCGGCAGTCGCAAAAGCCTCAGCAATCTTGCGGTCCAAGGCCGCGGCATGTGGTTGAAAGACGCGACACCCTATCCATCGCGGTTGCCCAGTTCGGCCAATCACATCATCGGCAAGGTCGCGAAGTTTTGCGATTGGCACATCGGGTGCGAATCGAGCCAATGCCGGTAACGTAGCGTGAAAGAAATGGTCATCACTCGAATATGCGTTAAGCGTGCACAGCTCGTTTACATTCAGTGATTTGAACTTGTCGACGGTAGGACTTAGATTCGCAGGGTTGGATGAGGCAGGATCACATGGATCCAAATCACAATAGGTCTCTACAAGTCGCCATGGGTGAATGGGCCCCCAATCCCTCGTCAGCTCTTCCGTGAGAAGTTCAGCGTTCTTGGCATCGTCGCGATCACCGGTTGCCCGAAGTACTTCGACGGCTGTCCAGTTGCCAACGACGGATCGCTTCCCCGGAAGTTTTTGTTGAATCTGTTGAATGAGTCCTTGTCTGGTTGCGAGCCAATCTTTCGTGTTTAGGCAAACGAGCTGAACGAACTCCTTGTGCGGAGCATAAGAATGCGCATGCAGCGATGTAGAAAACGACCACGCGAAGAGCGCAGGGGCAAGATCTGCCAAAGGCATGCCCGCCAAGAGCATGAACGCCATTCGATACAAACGGTTCAAGTCGCAATCGGCGACCTCGTGCAACTCCTGCTCCAAGAATATTTTCTCGTGAAGGGTTAAACACTCGAGTCGACTTTTGAGTTTGGATTGCCATTCTTCTTGGCGCGCGGTTTCCGCATTGTCGTTTCTTGATGTCGAAAACTGATCGGACGAACGCGAATACCAGTGGAGCCACTTTGAGACTCGGGAAGTAATTGCTTCCCAAACGGGCGGATCTTGCCGTGCATTCAGAAGAGACGCTGTCAGCAACTCAAAATGAGCAACGTACGCTGCCTTAAGCGCGCGGTCTTCCGCGGCCTTTACGAACGCTTTAGGAGAATGTCTAGTGAGACGAGCGAAAATGTTCCGATACTCGATCGAGATGTTTTGCAGCCCGATGAAATGCCGAATCAATGCGGCCGTGACCGCGTCAGGACAATCGCTCTGCGCGCAAGTGACCTCAATTGCGTAGGCGACGATATTCGAAGTCATGTCCAACGAGGCGATGGGTTCCATGATGACCGCGAGCCGATCGAATGGGTCACGGCCATTTCTATTCTCTCGTTTCGCTTCTTCCACAAGCCAAATGGCAAGGGCTAGTTGCAAGCCCTCGTCTCGGATTTGATAGAGCTCCGTATCCGTATCGACGACTTCGAAGAACTGACTAGATAGAACGGCTTCCAAACGTTTATCAAAGTCTTGATCAAAGAGCTTGATATCATCAGATTGGCTCTTACTGAGTCGATCTACAACCTCTTGACCTAGTCCGCGCAAGATCACTGTGAATTCAGATGCAGAAAGTTGTGTGGCACCAGAACGATTGCAGCGTCGAAGGTGCTCGAAGATTAACTTTCCAATGCTAAGTTCGTGCATCGACGCGATGACGTTTGTGTCGAGCAATTCGAGCGCAATGCCCAGTATTCTCGGGTTTCTCAGCGAGTTTCGTACACCAGAAGCAACAGAGTCCGGTGGAATTTGCTTTGTCTTCAAGATGTTCCAAACTTCGTCATCTGTCCATTCGGCGACGGTGATTTCCCGGTGTGGTGAGACTAGATCATGACGAATGCTCGCGGAATGAGCCGTTCGAGTCGTGACGACAAGACGTCCGCCCAATTTTTGCATTGCCAATGAAGCCGCGTCAATCCACCGCGCCCATTGAAATCTCGGCGCCTGATTGAGCCCGTCAACCCAAAGGACGATGCGGCATTGCGCGGGTTGGGGATTCGCACGCCAACCTGCAAATCGCCTCCGCCATCGATTTCGGCTGGCTTCAGCATCCAACTCATCAGTCTGTCTAATGAGTTCATCGATCAGAACTTTTTCGATATTGCGTGAAGGATCTTGTTCGTTCAATCGTTCCGCACTGAGCACAACTAACAGCGAAGCAGGAGAACTCTCAAGCCAACTGCTCGCTACAATCCATGATTTTCCGCTTCCTTCTTGCCCAACGACGATCAACAACGTGTCCTCCGGAGGTCCGGCAAACGCAGGTTTCAACAATTCTGTGAGTCTGTCTCGAGGGTGCGCGGCAAGGACGCGTGGATCGCGGGGTGCCAGCGGCTGACCAAAAACCTGTCGGGCGGTGACACGGTTCGAAAAGACAGATTCGAGGTACTTGCGATTTCTGTCTTTCGCCAGCCCCAGGCCAATTGATGGACTGCACAGCGTCTCACGCAGGCTATCCGCAGTGGCTGCGAAAGCATTTGTCCCCGCGATATGATCGATGGCGGTGAGTGCCGCCTCCACAATCGAATCGTCCGGGACATTGGCACGTATGAAATCCTTGGCGCTCTCGCCAGCCATTGCCAAGAGGATGGCGAGCGGCGGCAGGGTTGTTTCGCTCCAGTCCAACAGAACGACGTTGATCCCCTGCCTCGCGCCTGCGTCTCGCAGGAATTCAGCGTTCTGTGCGCTTACCGGAGTCGTTGCTCCACAAATCCAGGTGTCCACTTGACCCTGATTATCTGTGGCAAGCTGCATTAGTTTGACGGCGATTTCCGCGAGCGGCAGGGCGCCGTTATAACGCTTGCCTTCTAAAGTGATCGCTCCCTCATCAAGTGACGAATCGCCGTCGCGGCCGCGCTGACTTCCGCTGGATGCAAGCCGGAATGGCTGATTGCAAATGGTGGACAACGCAGCCGCCAGGAGGCCCTCGAATCCTCTCGCCCCCGTCGGCGCAAGGGCCATTAGTGCTTTTCTGAGTGATTCAAGATGATTGCGCGATTCTGGGTTCATCGTCCAGCCTCGTACGTTTACGCGATGGCACGGCCAACACTAGACCGAGATTTCCCATATGACCGTGTCCGGCGACGCCTCCGGACCGCGCTCGGCCATTGTATAGCGCCCCCTGTTACTCCTGTCATCTTTGGGAGCTTTTTTCGGCGTTACGGGCTGAAACGGTCACGTCCTTGCGTGCCAAACGGGCTCATGGCGCTCGTTTCTTGCCGTCGGCGCGAGGCATCCCCTTGGACCATCGCAACGGGAGCCGTTCTGAGCGGCTTTTCGAGTCATCACGAAGGTGTCATGCCGGGCACGGCACGCAGACGTTGGATGCGCTTCAGGATGGCGGCGAACAACTTTCGCGGAACCGCAACCTCCGCCAGTTGAAACGTCACGTAATTCGCATGATGCACCGCCTTCGCTCCGATCTTGATCAGCTTTTCCCTCAGGGTGGTCAGTGCCCTACGCGCGGTGGCAGCGCCAGGCGACGCAGGAAGTTGCCCAGGTTGTACGCCAGAGCAAACAGCTGCAATCGCACTTGATTGTCCACAAAGTCGTGGCAAGATAGCTTTATCCACTTGATCGCGTTCTCATGTTACGATGGCCCGATCACAATTTCCGTCATAAGCAACTGTACTCAATGCTACGGATCGAATCTTGAGAGTTTCAAGTAAGTGTCAACGATACTATCGAGGCTGCTCAATTAAGGAAGTGAGAAGCTGGGCAGCCAGGGCAAGGTGGCCCAGGGGAAATAGAGCCTGAAGCGCGCCTGGGGATACCTTCCGCGCAGGGCGGACGTGTCCGAGACGCTCCGACGGATCTGCTGACGCTTTCTGGCTGGGGCCCGTAGCCCATCACCATTTAATGGATAAAATTGGCTTTGAACTCGAACTGCTTGCGGCGGCAGGGCTCGAATACTGACTTGTGCGAAGTGAGACAATCGGATGCGAGTCACTCGAAACCAGCTGAAAGATATTATTGTCGAAACAGTACGACAGTTTCGTGCGACGGTTGAGCGTCATCAGGTAATTGATGCCGTTGAACAGCACCTTCGAGACGATGGCCATTGGGAAGCCGATGATGATCTAGATTCGGAGTCGACCGATCCCAAGTCAAAGGGACGCGCGGAGATCGACTATCGGCTTTCTGACCTGAAACGCGAACGTCGTCTGGAGACCCCACGAAGAAACCAATGGCGATTTCCACAAGGAGGACCGTACTTAGACCCAGAAGACGGACAACCCGACGGTGACCCATCGGATCCAAACTCCGAGACAGTCATGCGAGCGATCCGAGTTCGACGCGGGCAGCCCGCATTTCGAAACGCACTCCGCGAACGATATGAAAATCGATGCGTGATAACGGGGTGTCCAGTTCTCGACGTCCTAGAGGCTGCACACATTCGTTCCTATCACAATAGTGCCGACAATGCGCCGGAGAATGGCCTTCTGCTTCGCGCCGACATTCATACGTTATTCGATTTGGACTTGCTGGGGATCGAACCAGACTCTCTCACAGTTCATGTACATCCAAGAACGGACGAGAGTTATGCGCCTCTGGCGGGACAACCTGTGGCGCTGAATGGTCACGCGCTCGATCGCACGGCGCTCGCTCAGCGCTGGGCGATGTTTCAAACTCGGCTTCAGGACGCTTGACCATTTGACGTTCTGCTGAAATGAGCCCTGCCGGCGGATGTCAGAAATGGCTGCTGATGGGCGAATCCCGCCCAACCTATTACGACAGCGTCCTTTCGGGTTGCCTACTCGATTGTTGTTATGCAAAGAGGCGAAGCGCAGAATTTCAACAGTTGCATGTCCAACACGCTGAAACCGTGGGACGGTTGAACCGTCCTATGACCAACATGCGCATACCGATGCCCCGCGAACTGGAACGTTTCGTTGACCTTAACGCGCAGTTCCCACCCTTCCTGGTTGGTGTCGATACCCTCGCCGGTTGAAATAAATCGGCCACCGTGAAATACCACATCGTTGATCAGTGTGAACGCGTGATCGGCACGGCTGAATCGGGCTTGATCATCCACGGCGATTAACCGCACTTGCCCCGAGCGAACCAACGTCATCAACTCGACGAATAGGTCGCGATTGCACTTGGTTCCTGACTCCGCCTCGTCTCTTAGGACAAGCGGATTGGTCAACGGTACGCCGAGTTTCTTCAAACTTGCCTGCACTTCTCGCTCCTGATCGTCGCAGCTCTCTGTTTGCTGCATTTCCGAGCTAAACCGAGTAAGAACTACTCAAATTTCTCCATGACGAAATCTCTCTGGGCGACCGAATTGGGTCAACCACTCTCGTTGCGGCCTCCCCGGCACGACTACCGTATCACCCAGCTGGACGTCGTTGCGTCCGCTGCAAGTGTGACCACGGCGTTTTCTCGTGCAACTATGCCGTCGTCGGTGATTTGGTCATCTGATCGTCACCGAAAGCCTGAATTATTGGCTGGGCCAATTGCATCTGCAGAACTCCGTTTCCCTGATTTCCGCAGTCGATTGGCCGCAAAGAACATGTCGATCGCCGCTCTGCCCGCTGCCTGACAATAAGCACCGATAGGGAACCCTATTGGGCCTTGATGGCATGAAAACGGGCGGCTGCACTTAGGCGCACGCAGCATCTGTCATCGGGCGGTCAAAACCGGCCATTCTGAGGTCTTGGTGATTGGCTTTGGAGCCTTCCTTTTGAAGGGAGGCTTGTATGGCGAATCGACTCGGGATGGCTACGGTGCAGACGATTGTAACGTTGCACAGGCGGGGATGGTCTTTTCGGCGTATTGCCCGCGCGTTGCACATTCATCGCGAGACGGTGGCTCGATTGACGATGGTCCAACCGGGGGTGACATCGATGTCAGTGAGATCACCGGTCCTGATGAAGACGTGCGCGCCGAAATCGATTCGCCAAGATTGGCGACGGCAATTGCTCGATGCACAATCCGGGCTCAACAGCATCCGTGACCTGTCGTGACACGAGTTCGAGCACCTAGTGGGGGAGGCATATCGTCGCCAGGGATAAGCGGTTCAGGAGACCGGCAGCGCCAGCGAGGACGGTGGTATCGATCTGTCGCTGAGCAGAGGCAGCAAACAAGTCCTCGTACAATGCAAGCAGTGGGGGACGCAAAGGGTTGGCGTCAAGCCTGTCCGCGAACTGTTCGGTGTTATGACAAGTGCGTCGGCCACGCGATGCATCCTCGTCTCCTGCGGGTCGTTCACAAGAGAAACGCGACTCTTTGCCGAAGGGAAACCGATTGCCTTGGTCGAGGGGCCTGAGCTTTGGAATCTGGTGCAATCGGTGAAAACAACGAGTCTAGGATCGTCGGCCAAGAATCAACCGTGCCGGTACAATTCGATTATTCGGCTGCTGTACCGCTGTCGAAAGCGGCCACCAAGATCAATTCAACACCAAACATTTTCGTTCACAAATCCTTAACAGCTCCAGCCAGATTGTCGGTACTTGAACGGCGTTGGCGTCGGCTGAGAATCTGGAACCTACGGCATGGATCAACGCCGCCGACGAAAAAATGTCAAGGCCCCCAGAACGAGAAATGAGGCGGAGCTCGGCGAGGGAACCGTTTGCGCGAACGCAATCCCGCCCCATCCATAGGTGTCGCTGCCGGTACCGGTCGTTTCGACGATTCCGAAGGGCAACATTCCAATTTCCGTCGATCGAAACGCCGCATCAAAGCTGGACAACGCTGCGTTGTTGTTGGACGAGAAGTGATCGTGTATGCCCCATAGCTCTCCCGTATCAGGATGCACAGCGATCTGCTGGTTGTTCGTTACGCCACTTGTTGAACTGCCCCATGTGAAGGCGAAAGAGGCGTCGGTGGGGTCCATTTCAACGATGTTTTGGTTTGACCGATTTGAGGCCAGCAACGTACCGTTCATGAATTCGAGACCGAGCATCTGACCATTGAAACCGCTGCCTTCCAACTCGGTCGTGCCTTGAACCGTGTGTGACATCGTGCCCAGATCAATTCTGACGAGCGACTGATCCCCAAAGGCATTGACGGTATACATGGCATTGTTGGAGGCATCGTACGCAAGGTCGCCCCAGAACTGCGTGCCGGTAGATGCAACCGAGTGCCTGAAGGTCGTCTCACCAGTGGACGGGTTCACCTCCAGGAAATCGCCTTCACGTGTCATGCCGTATAGAGTTGAGCTGGCATACGCCAACCCCCGGATCCGCCGAACCGTACCCGACACATCTTGGGTGACACCGATTGTGGTCGCCGAAAAGTTGGGACCACTGTTGAGATCGACCCGCATGAGCGTGTTCGTATCGGAAACCGTGAGCAAATCCCAACCCGCGAAAGCGGGCGATGAGGCGATGCCTGCCATCCCGGCCGCCACAAACATTACTAGTGATCTTGAGATTCTCGATGAAAGAGTGGTGAGTTTCATTTGATACTCCTTGTGGTTCAGGTCTCTGGGCCTGGCGAGATACGCTCAACTTTGGCCCCTTCCTATCATTCAGTCCTGCACATTGGCCAACAGACAGAATGCGGATACACGCTATGAACGGATTAGGAATGCTCTAGAACGAGCCGGAAAGATTCTGCACAAGGATGGCGTAATCGTCGGCGTCAACATCGTTGTCTGAATCGCAGTCGGCATCTACGCTCGTCGGGCAGTTTGCTGCCGGTGGGTTGCCCGGACCCGCAAAGCACAGCGTGAATTGGGCGAAGTCACCGAGGTCCACGTCTCCATCGCCGTCGAAGTCGCTGCAAGGAAGAGGCAGGGGCGGAGCTTGCGATCGTAGACCGCCAGTAGCTGCCGGTTCCAGCGTTCCGTCACCGTCCAAGTCGAGCAGGATGGCAACATCGTGCGCTACGAACGGATCGTGGGCCTCGAACGACGCAGTGACAGAGACTGGCACCGTTTGACCTGCTGGGACGAATATCGATCCGGTCACCTGAGTACCGGGCGGCAATCCATCAAGGCTGATCACTGGCAGTCCATTTGAATTAGCCGGATCAGCCGCGAAAGCGTAGTCCACGTTCCACCCGATCGTGTCTGGGTTACTGATCGCAAAGTCGAACGGAGTCCCCACAAAGTCGCCAGCATCCCAGAACGTGCCGCAACCGCCATAGAACGCGCACGCCGGACAGAATATGGACGAATTGCACGGTGCAGGCACCGACAGCGTTCCGCAGTCCGTGCATAGGGCGATGAATTCTCCAGGATTATCGGGATCTTCAAGCAGAGTACGCATGCCGTAGAGCCATGTGTTTGGCCCCCCTCCCAAGACGCTGCAATCGAGGGGAACACAAATGCTCACACACTCGCCAGGACCAACCGAGCGAGGGTCATAGACTGGGTCACCGGTTGGCGGGTACGCGGAGAAGGGCATGTAGTTGAGGTCCGGAATTGGGCCGTTGGTGGGAGCGCAACTCGCCGGTTCCCACTTCATCTGGCATATCTGTTGAGAGTCGTTGCAAAGCGTCACCGTGACCTGCGATGAGACGCCACAGCACGAAGCCGCTGAGGATATTGAGCATGATTTCTTGCACTTTCCTGCCCTACCGGCTTTGTAAATTCTCCGAACCTCCCCTTGAGTGATCGCTCGACTAAAGATCTCGACTTCATCGATCGCGCCGAAGAACGTTGCAGCAGGCCCCGCGATTGGATGACCGCTTCCGATGAGCAATGAACCGCCGTTGCCGAGCGATCCTTGCTTGCCGGTGGGGATGAACTGGCCGATCACATCGCCGTTGACATAGAGCACGACGCTCGTGTCTCGGTCCACGGTGGCAGCGACATGCGTCCAAGTACAGTCCGAAAGCAGATCGCCCGTCGAGATAAAATCGGTTTGGCCGGGATTGAACGGGTCGGCCAGTGTCAAGGCCAGCCGATTGTTGAACAGAAACAGACGATACCCTGCAATCTCCCCGAGCAAACCGAGGCCCCGCTTGTCCACGATCGGGTCGATCGTCGCGATGCCACGCTCCCCCCCCGCCCGCGGCTGCGCAGAGCATGGCCTGATCCAAGCGTCAATACTGAGATCGCCAGTGGTGAAATTGAGCCGGTTGTGACTCGGCACACGCACATGACCGGCGCCAAAAAACTCCATCGAATTCCCGACATACTCGTTAGGATTCTGCGACACGAATCCGACCACGGTGCCGTTTTGTCCAAATAGAATTTCCTCCGTTCTGCTGGCGCTGGTGGGATCTTCGTCAAGCGGCCACCATCCGACCATGTCAGTTGGAGGCAATACACAGCCGGGACAGACATCGGCACCACCGCCAACGTTGTTTGTCTCATCGCACTCATTTATGATTCCCTTAATCTGATCGAACGAGTCGAGGACTCCGGTGTCATCCGCCACGACGAATCGACTGCTTGCACCGGGCGTCGGTGGGAGCGCCACAGACAAGTCTTCCCATGTCCCCGGAGCCAGCGTGACCGACGTGACAGTCGAAGCCAACCACATTCCACCATTCATGGGGGCTGCATCGTAGAACGAAACGGGTACTCCAGCGCCGACATCAGCCGCCCCGCCGTTTCCAATTCGAACTGTTACGGTGCCCGCGTTCGCGTCACAACTGACCTGGGATACAGTCAGGTCGGGAAGCGGTCCTGCGGAGCACGACGACTCCGAATTCTGCCTAAAATTATTGTGCGGAGATCCCGGGGGGAATAACCAATTGTTCTGCGGGATAGCTGGGATCGTTCCGTCATCGTTGACGTTCGTAATGCTGTAGGCGTGCTGGTTCCAGACTTCGCGCGTCGGCGCCCAATTGTTGTCCAAGGCGCCCCACACAAAGATGCCTTTCTCTGGACCGAAGCCGCAGTTGGTATTCGCAGGCGCGATGATTTCAGCGTGGCCGTCGCCGTCGACGTCCGCGACAAGAGGATACTCCGTCCCTGTGCAACTGCTCCTATCTATCTGCAGCAAGACAGCGCCATCGCTGCCACGATATACCCATAGCGTCGTCTGGTCGCCGTAGACCACCTCGGCAGTTCCATCGCAGTCGAAATCAAACACCGACGAACCGGTAATGCCCGAACTTGTGTCGACGACGTTCGCCCTCCACAGCACCGTGCCGTCGGTGTCCAGAACGGCATATCGATCCGAGCCAGCCACGCCGATTTCCGGGAATCCGTCACCGTCAAAATCAGCGATCGTAGGTGGGCCGCCGGCTTGTATCCCCACCCCAGTGTCGGAGACTGGAACTGGTCCCCAGACGGGAGTCAGAGTGTGGTTGCACAGCCAGACTTGACCACCACTCACAAACACAATCTCAGCCTCAGGGTCTGCGTCGAAGTTGCCCACGGCGCTCATACTTCTGAATGAAAGAGACGCATCCTGGGCCATGACGTCACCGCCGAGCCAGAGCGGCGAGTTGTCTTGTCCGTGGTAAACCGTATTGCCAAAGATAACCTCCGGAAGACCATCGAGGTCGAGGTCGGCGGCATACGAGACCCCCCAATTGTCGATGGGATTGCCACCTGGCGGCGGCGTTCCCGTCCAGATCAGCGCTCCAGTGCTACCGTTGATCGCATGTGGGCCGGCCAAGACCTCCGGCATGCCGTCACCGTTGAGGTCTGCGATGGATACACCTCCCCAATAAAAGTCGTTCGACAGAGGATCGCTTTCCCACATCAACGCACCGGTGGCTCCTACGAAAGCCTTGACCCGGTTCCTAGGAAAGCCGTTGCCCACGATGTCCGGGTTCCCGTCGCCATCGAGGTCACCCACCGCTAAGGAATTGACATGTGTAAGATCCACATCGAGTACTGGATCCGTTACGGTGTACATCTCCACTCCGTCCGTGCCGCGAACAACCCGAAGCTGACCGCGTTGCCCCACGTTGCCCCCGTCGTAGGCCGTCGAAACGAATATGATGTCCGGGATGCCATCAGGGCCGTTACCGTTACCGTCCGTCACGTCCATCACCGCTGGAGTCATCAGCACGTTGGCCGAGTTCGATACTGTCGTCGAACTTGTCCACGACCATTCGAGCGTGGTGTCCAGGGTGCCCACCGGCGGATCCGTGGCACATGAAACGCCTGTGTTCCCGTAGTTGTTCGTCTCGTCCGATTCGATTACTTGATCGTTGCTATCGACGAAGGCGTGAATTAGGTTATTCCTAAATAGCACGGTCCCAGCCACGGAGACATTGACCGTTACCACAGCTCCTGCTGCCAGTCCCGACGTATTCTTCTGACCGAACACGATCTCGCCAGCGTCAAGGATACCGTTGCCGGAGACGTCCTCGAAAACCTTCACTCGAAATGACGAATTGACTGCGGTCCCGCCAATGTTCTCGACAGTGACGGCCACTTGGCCGGAGATGGTCAGGTTCTGCCAGTCACCGACGACACCTGAGGCGTCTACTTGGTTAATGGTCAAATCGCGTGCGGCCCTTGCGTTTGTGGCCAAGCATCCAAGCATCACGACGACGAAGACTGTCGACCATATGCAGTTACCGCACAAGATCCGATGGAAACATGCCATGACGTTTATCCTTTTTTCTGTGGAGTCCAAGGTCGAATGGGGCCGATTCCTCCCGCTCCCACTATTCCTCCGCAGAGGCTTGGGCATTCTTTCCGTTTTCTTCATATTTTTGGCTGGTCTTCGCGAAGAGCCATCCCTTCGCCCCGTGGAGCAGGGGTGATCGCGATGGAGTCGATCATGGTCTACATTTTCCGGCCGCGGCAAGGATTCTCGCGGTCAGCAGAAGGTCCAGCTTACGGCGCCCGACGGCGACGCAGGACCATCAGACCGCCCATCGCGAGCAGCGCTAGAGTCGCGGGCTCAGGAATGACATTGATCATTAAAGGGGTGGCGTCACTCGTCCGTAGCACATCGACATTGCTGCCAGCAAAGCCGCCGCCAATGTCATAGGTCCCCGGAGATGCGGATGGCGAACTGAACAAATAGGCGGAGAAATTTCCACCCACAACCTCTGGCGAAGAATGGCCGGGGTTGCGAAGAATGTAAAATGGATGGAGCCCCGGGGTTGCGGATGCATCGACAGAGATCAGGAAGGTGCCGACGACGGTTGTGCCTGGGGTATGCAAAGTGTCCTGAGCCAAGCTGGCGCCTGCAGTGAACTCAGACACACCACCAACCGTACCGGGAAGTTCACCGTTTACCCAGCCCGGCAGGGCAACTGAGACGCCATGCATGAGTAAATCGGGATCCTCAACCCTCTCTCCCTGAAGACCGGGAGCAGGATTCTCGGGAACCGAAGTCAACTTGAATCCCAATGCGGCCAAACCGATGCCAGCCTCGCTGGCGTTCTGAGTCCATGTCACTTCGACCGTCACAGTGCCACCTTGCGGTACGGTCGCGAGTGTGGGGTTGTTGGTAAAAGGTCCTATGAAGTTGGAACCCAGTTGAGAAGCATACGCCGACGACGTGAATGCTACACACAATCCAACAATCAGTAACATCCTCAATCGCATCAGGGCAATACTCGATTTCGTGTTCATTTTGACCTCCAGATTCTGATGGACCACTCATTGACTAGAGTCTCGGGTTTTGGGGCGCATCCGGCTGTGCAGCCGTTCATGTCAGTGACATATGAGAGCGAATCCGTCAAAACGCCGTGTCCCGCCATCCCGTGACTGATTCCTGGGCACTCATTCGAGAGTGCCTTCGCCAATACTCCGCCTGGAAATCTAGAATCTTTCTGTTGTCGGATATTTTTGGGGGGAGATGACCCGTCAGGAAGCGGTCTCCACATCGTATGAATTGTCGTCATTGGTGAACGATTTCCTTGGTTTAGCGGAGTCTGAAACGGCTCATTCCCGCTGGATGACCTATGGCATCGGTTTCGCGTCACGCAGTTTGGTCGACGCTGGAGCCAGCTTGAACCGATCTGTATGATGAAGCTTAGCCAAGAAACGGAGCCGGAATGGTAAGGACCGCGAACACCACAACGACCACCGCCCTCCTCGAGGGGTTGCGCAATCCTTCCAATGAGACGGTATGGCGCGGATTCGATGCTCGATACCGAGGCGTGCTTGTGGCCTTCGCTCGTCGATTGGGCCTCAACGATTCCGAAGCGAGTGAGGTAGCGCAGGAAACACTGACTCGGTTCCTCGAAGAGTATTCAGCCGGCAAGTTCGATCGGTCTCGGGGCCGACTTCGTTCCTGGCTCATCGGCATCGCGCGGTACCGTATCGCCGACGTCAAGAGGGCGAGAGCGCGGAGACGCGAGCACCACGGCGAGTCGGTCCTGCTTGAATTGCCCAATGAGAAACGTCTCACCGAACTCTGGGACGCCGAACTAGATCAGGCGATTCTCTGCGAGGCCATGACTGATCTGGGCAGCAGTGGGAGATTCAAACCGCAAACCGTGGAGGCATTTCGACGGATGGTTGTCGATCATGTGTCACCCCGCAAGGTGGCTGAGGAACTCGGTCTCACCTTGCAAGCGGTCTACATGGCCAAGCATCACTGCCTGGGAAAACTGAAGGAGTTGGTCGCGAGTTTGAAAGCAGCCTACGAAGTCGAGTGAGTCACCGACATGTCAGAATGCCTGTCCTTCTGCGAGTTGGAGGAAGCCGTTGCCGGCGATGCGCCCAACCTGAAAGTTCGGGCACACTTAAACTCGTGCCCGATCTGTCAGGCGACCTGCAGGCAAATCCAAGAGAACAACGTCCTGATGAAGCAACTCGGACGCGTCGATAGAGGTCGACTCTCTCGGGCTCTTTCCACGTCACATCCATCGCCCCTTTCGTCCGTTTCAATCGATGGATATGACATCCTTGGAGAACTGCATCGCGGCGGGCAAGGGGTGGTTTATCGCGCGGCCCAACTCGGTGCGAAACGCGTGGTCGCGCTGAAAATGCTCTTACACGGTGCGTTTGCCACAGATCGACAGCGGCATCGGTTTGAACGCGAGATCGAACTCGTTGCCGGTCTCCACCATCCCAATATCGTCACCCTCCACGACAGCGGAGTCACACCCGACGGCCGACTGTTTTTCGCAATGGAGCTTATCGATGGCGTACAACTCGACCGGCACGCGAAGCAATCGCGAAATGGCTCGATCAATACAACACTCCGCTTGTTTCAGCGAATCTGTGAAGCCGTCAACTACGCCCACCAGCGGGGAATCGTCCACCGCGATCTGAAGCCTGGCAACATCCTGGTGGATCAGTCTGGCGAACCCCATGTACTCGACTTCGGGTTGGCTCGCGTGGAGGATCAGCTTGCTGGCAGCCACCGAAACATGACCATGACCGGTGAGTTCATGGGGACAGTGGCGTACGCCTCGCCCGAACAGGCATCGGGCGATCCTGCGCTAATCGACATTCGGACTGACGTCTATTCGCTGGGCGTCATGCTGTATGAAATCCTGACGGGGCATCTGCCCGTGTCGGTTGAGGGCAGCATCGCAGAAGCTGCGCGTCGAATCACCGATGTGGACCCAATCCCACCGACAGCACATCGCCGCGAAATCGGAGACGAAGTCGAGACGATCGTACTCAAAGCCTTAACCAAAGAACCCGATCGCCGCTACCAAACGGCTGGTGCTCTGGCTGAGGATCTTCGTCGCTATTTGGCCGGGGAACCCATTGAAGCGAAACGACACAGTACATGGTACTTGCTTCGAAAAACAACCAGACGACACCGCGTTCCTCTGATCGCGGGAGCGACGATCATCGCTCTGATACTCATGTTCGCCATCAGCATGTCGATACAAGCAGGAAGACTGGCAGTCGCTCGCAACCGAGCCGCCAATCGCTCCACCCAATTGGCTCAGCAACTGCACTTGAGCAACATCGCACGAGGCCGGTCGATGGCATTGGCTGGTAACACACTTGCCGCGGAGGATTTGCTTTGGCGCGAGTTCCTGGCCTCGCCAAATTCAAACGATGATGGCTCATTCGTCGATCCACGATTCGGTTTTGGTCCAGCCGATGCAGCATGGGCACTCTGGGAACTCTATTCGCTCCAACCCTGCCTCACCACTTGGAAAGCACACCGTCAACCTGTCTCCGCAATCTGCTTTAGCCCAGACGGGTCACGTGTGGCGTCGCTTGCCGCTGACGGGTTTGTTCGTCTCTGGCAATCCGATCGTGGCGAGTTGACCCACTCGTTCGAGGCCGACACTGCGCTTCGTTCGCTGGCGTTTAGTCCCGAGGGCGGCACACTTGTGGGCTGGAATCGTTCCAAAGTGTGTGTTTGGGACCTGAAGACGAATGGTGTGTCTGTTTTCAGCGCCAGCCCTCAGGAACGATGCCGCGTTTTCGCCTTCGATAAAATGGGACAACCTCGGTTGACGATGACCTCCGAACACGCGGTCTCTATCCAGAATGTAGGCGGGCGAGAGCGCGAAGTCGTGTATCAAGATGAGGGTGCTACGATTGAAGACGCATGGCTAAGCGGCAATGCAAACACACTGGTGCGACTCCACGCGTCCGGTGAAGTGAGCGTCCACGATCTTCAAACGCGACATGAGGTGACCCGTATTCTGTTGGCAAACCCCCTGACCTCCGTTGCATTTGATCCGAGCGGAACCAAAGTGGCCCTGAGGAGTTTTGACGCATTTCGTCTTCTGGATGTTTCATCCGGCGAATGGTTACCTCTCCAGTTCGAGAGTGATCGAATGGTTTCCAGTTCCTTCTCCGCGGATGGAGAGTTGTTGTTCGTGGGAGGTGTGAATCGGAAAATATATCGATGGAATCTACAAACCCTGCGCAGGCTTGACTCTTTTACAGGCCATTCCGCAGCAATAGGCGCTCTTGGCGTCTCGGCAGACGGCATGCGCGTCATCTCAGGGAGTGCTGACGGAGAGGTTCGGATCTGGGAG
>BQJS01000042.1 GCA_021604825.1 Phycisphaerae bacterium
CGAACCGGAAGCACGAAGCATGCACTCAGCATACCCATCTCGCGACCGGCGTTCATCAGCGTGGGACTGTTGGGCATAAACTTGCCCGATGCCATCAAGGAGAAGAAACGATCCTCCCACTCGCTGCGGTTGCGTGAGTCCCGGTTGTAGAGCATTTCGGGGTCTGACACGGTCTTGGCTACACGACGGAACAGGTCAGAGGGCGATTCTTTGCAATTGCCTTCCTCGTCCTTGATCAGGTACCTGGCACGCAACACGTTCGACGCGTTCTCGCTAACGGTGCATTCGCCTGGGGCACCCACCGTCGCGTTCACCTGCTCAACGGGCGAGCTGGTGGGCTCGTTTGTTGAAGGTTGCTCGACCGATGGACTCAAACCAGCGCCGTCCTTGGCGCCCGCTACCCGATCCGTGACTGCCTGTGACATTGATAACTCCGCGTCTCCACCGGCGTATGTGCACATGGACACCACCACCGGCGGGGCTACCCGCCTGAAAATGCTTCATGTCAACGCTATTGATTGCTCTATTGACTCAAATTCAGACGGTCCGAATTAACCGCCTGTGATCAAAGGTACTTGCACCAACCAAAGCGACAGCACCCCCCAACTCCGGTCATCGAGTCCCAAACAATTTGGCCCGAAAAACCAGAATTTCACAACCACAACACCACATCTAGGGGGCATTGACGAACCTACAACAAGATAAACGGGGCGTCAATTGCAATTTCCGATAAGATTTCTAACTCAAGCTTTCGCAAACAGTTACGGCCTCGGTATTTTTGAAACTCACAGCCACCCAAACTCCAACTCTACCCAAGATACACCGCATGCGGTATGAGAGGCCCTATGGGGCTCCTATATCCGGTATTTTAGAACTGTTTCTAAAGGGGATTTGCCGGTTCGCCCAACGCCAGCAACTGTCATACCCTCCCAATAATAATTCTTGGCGAAATGACCCACTGTGGCATTCGGGCGCTCCTGGCTTCCATGCTACACCGGGCAAGATAATGCCAGAGTATGTCACACGATGAGTGACACACATTGGCACGAATGTTTGGAAATGATGAAGATCGTCAGAGTATGGCTGCGGGGAAAAGTCAATGAGCGCATTGAGTACGGGGAACATCCGATCGGATTGGCAGGTTCATCTTGCGCACGTCGTCGATACCGTGCGCGAAATGAGCACCCACACCGATCCGCAAGCGATGGTCCGAAACTATGGCGAGCGCATGCGCAATCTGATTCCGACCGATCGTATGATCGCGTTGAGTCGGCGCGACATGTCGCAACCCAAACTTCGCATCACGCGCGACAGCCGTTGGGAAGAAGAGGTCAATCCATGGCACCAGAAAGACCGCCTGCCCGTCATCGAAAGTGGAATCCTGAGCGAGTTGATCTATGGCGATCAGCCGCGAATCTTCAATGATTTTCGCGTGGATCCCGGCGATCCGGCGTATCCGTATTTGTCCGACGCGCGGTCCTTTTTGGCGCTGCCCAACTACGACAACGGCGTGGCGATGAACATGGTTTTGTTGATGCGCTTTGAGCCCGATGCCTATCGCGTCGAGGATTTTCCGGACCTGGTGCTATCGAGCAATCTCTTCGGACGAGCGACGCACAACCTCGTTTTATCGAGGCAACTGGATAGCGCCTATCAGGAAGTGGATCAGGAACTCATCGCCATCGCGAACATGCAGCGATCGCTCTTGCCCGATGATTTACCCAAGATTTCAACGATGGAGCTAGCCGCCCACTACGAAACGTCGCGCCGAGCCGGCGGTGATTACTACGATTTCTTCAAGCTACCGAACAACAAATGGGGCATTCTGATCGCCGATGTCAGCGGGCACGGAACACCAGCAGCGGTCATGATGGCCGTCACCCACAGCATCGCCCATTCGTTCCCCGACCCGCCGTGTTGCCCAGCGAAGATGCTTGGTTACGTCAATGAACGCCTATGTCGAGCCTACACGGCAAACGGATCAACCTTCGTGACGGCATTCTACGGCGTGTACGATCCCGGGACGCGCATCCTTGATTATGCCTGCGCCGGCCACAACCCGCCGCGCGTCAAACGATGCGCCGATGGATCTGTATTCTCACTTGATGCGACTGGCGGACTGCCGCTAGGCATTGAAGAAAGCGAAGACTACGAACCAGCCCGTCAGACGTTTCAGCCGGGCGATCAAATCATCTTCTACACCGATGGCATCACCGAAGCGATGAACCCCGAAGGCCAACTCTTCGGACTCGCCCGACTCGACGACGCTATTGAAGACTGCAATCTCTACGCGAGCGGACTCATCAAATCCGTATTGGGTGCGGTTGACGATTTCGCTAACGGCAGACCTGCCGACGACGATCGAACGTTACTGACCGCGAAGATCTCCTGATCGCATGCGTCGGTTGAATTGAAATGCTTTAAGCGATCGATTCGACGTGGTTCATTCGGCATCGATCACTCGGGAACATCGATGTAGGCGTTGCAGTGTTTGCAATTCTCGACGCGCCCGCGAACGTCACCTGGATACGTTGACGACTTCCCGCAATCTTCGCACTCGGCGTCGATGGGTTCAGGCGATTTCGCTTCAATCTGCGATTCTCGATTTTTGAAGAATTCGACGAGGGCGCTCTTGGCGTCATCGGTTTGTGACGGGTTCATCGTGCAAACTTCGATGCCGTACGGCGCGACGATTTGCGGAACTTCAAACGTACCCGCGGCGAACCGATCTTTGACGGCGGCTTCGATTCCACGCTCTGCAAGCCAATTGACGACAATGTCGGCTTCTGCCATGTCGGCTGCGCGATAGATGACTGGCCAATCTCGTGACATGCCAATCAGTGTAGCCCGCGCCAGACAAAATGGGTACGGCAGCTACTCACCGCCATTGGCAGGACGTACGGGTTGAAGTCCGATATCGGCTGGAAAGTGCGTTCTACAAAGACGTTAGGTCGATCATTAATACCATATTTGAGAACGCTCTGAGGGCAAAATCGACAATCAGGCGAATTGAATCACAGTCATCAAATCGCTAACATGGAATGCAGAGAGATGTCGCCGATTCTGATCGACGGCAATGGAGACCGAGAGAGAACCCCCGAACCAACTCGCGGTTTCCCTGCAGACAAAATGGGAGAGAAGAGGGAATCACCATGTCCAAGGTAAGAGTGCGCGTCTGCACAGCGTTATTGCTTGTCGGAATCGTGCAGCAATACGCCAACGCGTCGGCGCAACTGATCGTAGACCTTCGAAGAACTTCGTTCGATGTCTCTGTCAGTGACTCCGGGGGAAGTCTCAATCCAACCGCAAGTGATATGGCGACGAATCCACAAGAAACGTTCGTTGGTTCCGCAATTTCAGGTACAGTTAGTACAGAGGTGGTCGACGCCCAAGCCAGCGGACTCGCCAGCCAAACTTCGAATTACTCCTCTGCTGGGCGATCTGGATCTCCTCTTTTGTTTGACGTATTTCACGCGACTGGACGCGCCATCGCCGAAGCCAGCGGCCAAACGAATGAGGCTGACGCATCAGGATACGCGGAGACCCATGTCCGCATTTTCTTTTCGTTAGGCACGCCACATGCGTATTCAATCACAGGAATGTTGACGGAAGAACATCGATCAGATGGCGCGTTTGCATTTGCCACTTCAGAGGCATTCGCGAGTATTGGCGATTCAAATCATGTCATGGAAGAGGCAACCGGTCCTGGACCAGTCGATCTTTCCGGCGTACTCGAGCCTGGTGATTATAAACTCGAATTCAAGGCAACTTCAGATGTTGATGTCCTTGAGGTTGGTAGTGCGAACTCAAGCACGTCATTTCAAGACATGGTGTTCGATCTGACCGAAGTTCCGGAACCTGCGACGGGCGTGATGCTGCTGATTGGGGCTCTAGTCGCGCTTCGCCGCGGTCAACGAAGACGCTCGGAGTTTTCCAGGAATTGAATCGCCGACGCTTTGACGATGACGTAGACGTCACTTGATTCTTCGAGTTTCAGTTCCGTCATCGCCGATTGGGTAATCTCAACCATCCACATTGGTCCGACATCCACCGAAACGATGCAACGGCCATCCTCGACATCCAACCGGGCGACGCGCCCGCGCAAGACGTTTCGTGCGGAGATTCCCGTAGGTTTCTGATTGGCCAGGATGATATCGCGGGCGTAGACCATCGCGGTCACCGTTCCATCCACGAGCGTCGCCGTCGAGGCAACGTGCAGCGATTGTTCACCCATTTCGCCGACAACCGTCCCTTCATTCGCTTGCGATTCGCGGACCTTCATCGGGAAAATGTTCTTGAGCGCAGGCAGTGGCTCGCGGTCGGCTGACACCATGGTTCCCAGCAGTTCGGTCGGATCGCCCTGCCCCGCCACGTTTCCGTGATCCAGCACGACGACTTCATCGCATAAATAAACAATGTCGCTGATCGAGTGCGACACATAGATGGTCTGCATGTCGAACGCATCCAGCACGCTACGAATATAACTCAGCGTCTTGCCCGACATGCGACGATCGAGACCGGTCAGCGGCTCATCCAGAAGTAGCAACCGCGGGGCGCTGAGGATCGCTCGACCAATCGCCACTCGCCGAGCTTCGCCACCGGAAAGTGTGCTTGCACTACGCTGCAGCAAATGCTCCAACTCGAGAACGTCTACGACGTGTTCCAATTTCGGACCGATTCGATCGTGGTGACTGTAGGTCAGATTTTGCCGAACGGTCATATGATCAAACAGCAGACCTTCTTGGAACACGTAGCCAACCTGTCGATGACGGCAGGCGACGTTGATGCGTTTCTCAAAATCGAAAAAGTCGGTGTCACCGACGCGAATGACACCGTCGTCGGGAATGGATAAGCCGGCAATGCAATTGAGCAGCGTGGTCTTGCCGCTTCCGGACGATCCGAACAGACCCGTCACCCGGGCACCCAACGATAGGTTGGCTTGCAGAACAAACGGTTCAAGTTTTTTTTCGAGCTTAATGCGAAGCATCTGATTTGTTCTTTCGACCCTTGCGAATCAGCCATTCTGAAACGAACACCGCCGCCAACGCAATCAGCACCGACGCGAGGGCGAGTGGCCACACGTCGCGTCCTTCGACCTGCCACTGCGTGTACATCGCCAGCGGGATTGTTTGGGTCTTGCCCTCGATGTTGCCGGCAACGATGAGCGTTGCGCCGAATTCGCCAATCGCCCGTGCCCACGCAAGCGTGATTCCGCCAACGAGTGCCGGCCAACATTGCGGGAGCGTGATTGTCATCCACACGCGAAACCGTGATGCACCCAGCGTTTTCGCTACTTGCGTCAAACGCGGGTCGATCGTCTCAAGCCCAGCCCGCAGCGTTCGAACCAGCAGCGGCACCGACACAATCGCCGATGCCACGACCGCCGCCCACCACGTAAACGCCAACGAGCGCGACAGTGTGCCCATCAGAACGAGCAAGCCAATGCCAACAATCACCGGAGGCAGTACCAACGGCACGACAATCAACGTTTCGACACAGGCTTTGAATCGCGAGTTCGATCGCGCCAACCAGGTGGCCAATAGAATTGATGGAACGAGAATGAGCGCAATCGCGCAGACCGACACCTTCAGCGATAACGCGATGGCCGTCCATTCGGTTGAGTTCAAAAATGCCAGCAACGTTTAGTCCTTCGTCAACTGTTCCGCATCACGCGGAATCAGGGTGAATCCGTGTCGCTTCCAAATATCTGCGTGCTTTGAATCGACCATCATACGCAGAAACGCAGCGGCATCCTCCGACTTGTTCGATCGCGTGCAGATGGCACCGTGGCACGCAATTCTTCCCGAATCCGTTGGGAATCGATACACGACCTTGCATTCGCGGCCCATTGCATCCGTAGCATAGACGAGGGCAGCCACCACCTGCCGCGATCTGACATACTGAAGGGCGACACGCACGTTGTCCGCAAGCACCAACCGATCCTCTAACGCATTCCAAAGTTTCAAATCTTTCAACGCTTGCCGTGCGTAGCGACCAGCCGGTACATATCTCGGATCACCTATCGCAATCTTTCCAGATATTTCGGCGAGCGGCTTGGCGGTTGGCCATTCCGATGACCCGTTGGTCGCGACGATCACGAGTTGATTGCTTGCCAACTCTCTTCGAGATTCATCAACCACGCCTTGCTTCTGCGCCAGCAAGTCCATTTCTGCTTCGTCGGCTGAGATGAACACGTCGCAGGGGGCATCGGCTTCGATCTGGCGTCGCAAGATTCCGCTGGCGGCGACGCTCGTATCTACTTCGACGCCTGTGGTTCTCGTGAATTCAGCCGCAAATTCACCCGTCACATCCGCCAGGCTCGCCGCAACAAAGACGGTCAATGGTTGCTTTGGTAGCTCGGCGGCTGGACGACACCCGGCACCGAATGCCAGCCACGTTCCAACCGACACCGTCAAAATGAATGCAGCACGTTGCACAGACAATTGAAACTCTCTGATTCTGGCGTGAACCGTCACCGTGGACTATCATCGATTTCGCGTGGATGATAGGGCCATTCGCGGTTGCGAACCATTGGATTCTGCACGCTCGACGACTTGGTGGGCACGGCCCACCCTACGCCCTGCTCAAATCGTGAACCATCAGACCCGGGAGTATTGGCAACATGGCCTTTACCGACCTTCGCTCATTCATCGAACATCTCGACAGCATCGGGCAACTCAAACGCATCAAGGCGCCGGTCGATCCGATTCTGGAAATCTCGGCGATCACCGACCGCGTTTCAAAACGCCCAGCCGCCGGCGGACACGCTCCCCCCGCGACCGATCCGTACCATGGCCATTTGGGCGGGCATGCGCTGCTCTTTGAGAATGTGAAGGGCTCGAACATCCCCTGCGCGATCAACGTGTTCGGCAGCTACGAACGCATGCGGCAGTGCTTGTGTGTTTCTGATTTTGAAACGCTCGCCGAACGGGTGCAGTCGCTCGTCAAGCCGGAAATGCCCACAACGTTGATGGCCAAGATGAAGAAACTCCCCGAGTTGGCCAAGCTGGCTGGCATCGGCCCGAAAGTTGGCAAGTCCGGCATCTGCCAGCAAGTTGTCAAAACCGACGATGCCAATCTCTTTGACCTGCCCATCATTCAGTGCTGGCCTCGCGATGGCGAGTGCGGTTATGGGGGCCGTCCCGCCGACGCCGAGCAAGGCACCGGTCGCTACATCACGCTGGCTGGCATCTATACGCTGAACCCCGACAACGGCGAGCGCAACGTCGGCATGTATCGCGTTCAGATCATGGACGAGAAACGAGCCGCGATGCATTGGCACGTACACCACGACGGTGCGGCTCACTTTCGACGCTACAAAGCCCGAGGCGATGCCAAGATGCCGGTGGCGATCGTCTTCGGCGGTGAACCGATTCTGCCGTACGCAGCCACCTGCCCGCTACCGCCCGACGTCAGCGAGCTATTGTTTGCCGGCTTCCTCAATGGCAAGGGCATTGAACTGGTGCCGTGCAAAACGATCCCGATGGAAGTGCCAGCCAACGCAGAGATCGTCATCGAAGGCTGGGTCGATACCAATGAAACCATCTGGGAAGGACCGTTTGGCGATCACACCGGGTTCTATTCGCTAGCCGACAAGTATCCAGCGTTTGAAGTAACGGCGATTACCCACCGGCACGACCCGATTTACCTGACCACGATCGTCGGCTTGCCACCACAGGAAGACTACTACCTCGGCAAAGCCACCGAGCGCGTGTTCCTACCGCTTCTCAAGACGCTGATCCCCGACATCATCGACTACCACCTGCCGATGTTCGGCGCGTTTCACAACTACGTGTTCGTCAAGATCGCCAAGCACTACCCGATGCAAGCCCGCAAGGTCATGAGCAGTATTTGGGGGGCTGGCCAAATGATGTTCAGCAAGTTCATCGTGGTGGTGGATGAAGACGTGGACGTTCACGACGAACAGCAGGTCATGTTCCACATTGGTGCAAACGTAGACCCCCGTCGTGACATGATGATAGTAGACGGCCCCCTAGACATCCTCGATCACGCATCACCCTATTACGGCAGCGGCTCCAAAGTAGGCATCGACGCCACCCGAAAGATCGAAGGCGAAGGCATCGTCCGCGAATTCCCAGACCTGCTAACCATGTCGCCAGAAATCGAATCGCTGGTGAGTCAACGGTGGCATGAATACGGATTGTAGCAGAGGCGATATGCGTGATTGGGTGCCCCGCCCTTCCAGGGTGGGGGACGGACCGAACAAGCGAATACCGCGATAATTCGAACAAGAAGAAATGGATATCGGATTTGACTCATTCAAGGAAGCTGAGCATGCCTTCAGGCGATTTCTCGCAAGTCGCGGAGTCAACGCCAATATTCGTTGGATCTATCGTGAAGATGTGGCAATACGGCGCGGAGTCTACTTGATTCAATTACCCAAGCCGTGGGAATTGTCCAATCGACCCTTCGCTCTCAAACAATTCTACTTAAGCCGTGAGCGCGAACAGCAATTGAGATTTAAGTGCATCGCGCAAGATGCCAGGATATCAGCGTGCTACATCGAAGAACACGGTACTCGAAACGATTGCGGACACGATCATCCGAGATCGAAGATTGAATTTTGGTGCCCCGATTTCCCGGCCAGAATGTCTACCGCATTCAACTTGTTCACCTGGAAGTTTCACAAACGACGAAGCGATTCGCGAGTAACGTTTCTACCGTATCGGAATCCTCTTAAAGACCTCAAACTCCCTGCCAATGCGTTACCGAATTCAAGGCCGAAAATGCTTTGCACCGTTGCCGACAGTTTTACGATTCGTGGTCGCGGCATCTTTGTCGTCGCTAAGGAAACATATGCAAAAACACACGACCGATTCAATGAAGATTTTCCGTATCGAGTGGGTGACAGAATAGAACTACGCAAACCTGACGGCTCAACTGTGTCGACCCATTTGCAATCAACTCATTCGACATCAATGGCCTCACCATATCCAGGCCCACTCATCCGAGGGCTTGGCTTCGGCTTCTCAAAAAACGTCGGAATGTCCGACGTGCCTGCAGGAACAGAGGTTTGGATAGTTTCAGGTTCCACGGATGGTTCTTCAGGCCAATGAGCGATCGAATGAATCAACCCTCATCCGATTGTGACGCACTTTGGGAACCGAGATCCGAAGAACCTGTGCGCGACGAAGGGTTGCAGTGCCTCTCGTGCGAGTACAACCTCACCGGCATCGATAGCGAGTGTTGCCCGGAATGCGGCTCCGTTTTGGATCGGGAGGAGATTCGACGAATCGCGTCACTTCGAAACGACCAGCCGGGATCGCATTGGGAACGGTATCATGGACTTCACAAACCGGTTGGATTCCTGATCACAGCATTGCGAGCTGCATTCTTGCCCTGGCGATTCGCTCAGGACATTCCCTCTCGTCCGAATTTGAAACCGGCGATTTGGTTTGCACTTGTTTGTGTCGCGATCAGTATTGTCACCGGTCAGATTTGCGACAAACCCGACGTCGAAGGGTACGTCACCTGGTATGCTGGGGTGGTCTGCCACATCCTGTTGCAGACTGTATTTCTCGGCCTCCTCCTTCCACCGAGTGGGCTGCGACATGGGTTTCGATTCTGGCTGGCGATGAGCCTTTATACGAGCTATCCATTGATGACCGAAGCCATTGACACGCCGCCCTACATCACATCCGACTACAGCAACGTTTGGCCACTTTCGAATAGCGAATGGATTCCAACGCTACATTACTACGTATGGTGGATCGGTTTGATACTGATCGCGCACGCACGAGCCCATTCCAAACGGCGTAAGTGGGTCGTGTTGCTCCTAATCGTCATTCCGATGATGACCTACGTGTCAAGCTATGCCGGATGTCAGGTTGGCGAACTTCTTGACTGAATTCGCAATTGGCATTCTCTGCGTTCTCAAAACTCGTCTCCAACTCACTCAGATATAACAAGACACGGTTACATCGTTTGGGAAACAGCAAATACCGACCCAATCAAGCGATTACTTGTTGAGAACGGATCGCAGACGATTAAACGTTTACTCGAACAAGCTACTTGCAAACGACTCTAGGCCGAGACCAAACTGATGACAAAGAACAACAACGTTCCTACGGACATGAATAGAAGTGCAAGGTACACGGGAATATTGATAGGTCGCAGATATGCTCGCTCTGAAATATAACGAATTTGCCAGCACCGCCACATGAACATTGCTGTTGAAGGTAGCAATACCAAGATGTCAATCAACCACAGCCGAAGGACCAAACGATAAAGATCATGAGTCATGAATCCGGCAGGATTCACCGCAAGGTAGAAACCAATCCAGCCCACGATAAGGCCAACCACTGAAACCCAGATCAGGCGTTGTCGTCGCAGACTCAAATACGCAAACGGGAACGACGCGCTGGCCACGCTTGCCGCAATTGGCAGTCCACATTCGGGACAATTGTGGTCGGCATCCAAACCCTCCAAAAGGTATTGGCACCGAACGCATGACTCGACTTTGTACGGACCGGTGACCATCGTGCCTGTTTCCGAAGTGACTCCCACCATTAATGCTATTGTCTGAATCTACGCCCCGATGACATAGACCCAGCCAACCGCCACATCGTCGGCGCTGGATTGGATGTTTTTGATGAGTTGGTCGGCGTAGGGGGCGAAGGATTTCCACCTGCTTTTGTTTGGCGTTTTGATCACTTCGGATTCGAGATTCTGAGTCGCATAGCCTGCCAGATTCTTGCCTCGCCAGATGATTGGAACGTAGGTCTTGGGCGGCTGGCCGATCGACATGAATTCCAGTTCGACCAGCGAATCCAATTCGCTTATGTCATCACCTGTCACAACGACGAACACGCCAACGCCGCCGGGTGATGGCACCTTCCAACCGTTGCTCGATGCGTCGAGTGGTAAGCTGAACACGCGCTGGTTTGACCTTGTCGGCTTGGCGATCTCCCAGGCGCGGACCGTTCCGGCTGAATCTCGATAGTACACCGCGATATCCGACGGTTTGGAGAGAATCACGTTGAGGTATAGGGCGTCGCCGGTTCGGGCAGCGAGTTCGGCCATGGCTAGTTTCTCGACTCGGCCCCCATCGCCAGCTCGTTGAACGTTCATGGTCACGTCGAGGATGCGGGCCGGTCCACCGCTGGTCACGCCCCAGATTCCGAACAGTCCGACCAACAGCGCCCCCACAATCGCAAACACAAACTTGACGACTGGCTTGGAGCGCTTGCCGTGCAGATAACTTTCGAGGTCGCGAACAAGAACTTCTGCGTCGAGGTAGCGATGGATCGGATCGGTGGCGAGCAGTTGGGCGCAGATCGCGCGAAGTTCCGTCGGGGCTTCCGGTGCAACTCGGTCGATCGGCGGAATGTCGTCAAATTCGGAGAACGGATTGCTCAGCTCAGCCAGCGGGCGCTCCGTGGCTTTCTCACCGGATAGCAGTCGATACATCACCGTGCCCAGTGCAAACAGATCGCCGCGCACGTTGAGTTTGAATTCGCGCTCACGCCCTTCGCCGCCCTTGGCCACCGGTTCGCTCGACGGCATCGCATCCATCCGAATGCCCATGCCAAACTCGGCGAAGACGGGTAGGTCGGATTCGTCGATCCAAACGGTGCGCTCGCTGATGTCGCCATGGGTCATGCCGGCATTGTGATATGCCGCAAGCGTCATGGCACACTCGCGAATCAGGTGAGCGATCTGTCGATAGTCGCCATCGTAACCGATGTAAGCGTCCGCGAGGGTGCGACCTTGCGGCGGGTCGGTCACCAGCACGGGAGCGCCGTCTTCGGCAAGGAAGCAATCGCGAATGGGCACGATGCCGGTGTGCCCCAATTCGTCTGAAGTCACTTTGGAACCACGCAACTCGGAGACGCGCGGTTCGCCCACTTTGACCTGAACAGGACCACCGCCACCGCGATCGTAACCGCGCCAGACGGTGCCGACGTCTGAAACGACGACTTGCTCGGTAAGAATGTAAGAACCGATTTGACGGGTCACGGGGATCGGGTGTCCATCGGTATGTGTTTTTGAGCTGCAAGTAGGGTCCGCTGTGCGGACCGACAGAATTCAACGACCGTTCTTGCCATCCAGTGTCTGAATCGTCGCTCATTCCCGTCATTCCCGCGCACGCGGGAATCCAGAATCACACAGCAAACGCCAACGTTATTTCCATTCACATCCGGTCGCCGGGAATCTGCCGCACCTGGTTGCGACTCTCGGGTTGCGGTAACGCACTCGTCTGGATTCCCGCTTTCGCGGGAATGACGGCTGGCGTGTTGCAACATACAAGATTCCATACCAGTCTGCAGTCAAGACCAACACGCAATGGTCCGCACAGCGGACCCTACATTAGATACGGGTCTTGCTTGTCCTGATCGAGGCCCAATTCCTTGACGAGTTTCTTCACGTCGGCGGGTTTGGCCTCTCCACGTTGAACCAATTGATACATCGCAGCCAGGCAAATGTGTTCGGCGTCGACCTCAAAGTGCCGGCGAAGTGTGGGTCGCGATTCGCTGCGTCCGTAACCATCGGTACCCAACGAAGTCATGCCATTGGGCACCCAGCGCTGGATCATGTCGGGCAGCAGTTTCAGATAATCCGATGCCGCGACGATGGGCCAGGGCTCTTTTTCGAGCTGCTTCTCAACGTAACATTTCTGCGGTTTGCGGTGGGCGTTGAGCATGTTCTCGCGCTCGACGGCCAATGCATCGCGCCGCAATTCTTTATAACTGGTCACGCTCCAGACGTCAGCTGCAACGTTGAACCGCTCATCCAGAATTTCCTGCGCCCGCAGTGCTTCACGCAAGATCGTCCCGCTACCGAACAGATGGACACGTGGTTTCTTGCCCGGCTTCTCTGCCGCGCGGTACTTGTACATGCCGCGAAGGATGCCATCTTCGACGCCCTTGGGCATGGGTGGCTGAACGTAGTTTTCGTTGTAAATGGTGACGTAATAGAATACGTCTTCGTTCTCGCCGTACATCCGACGGATGCCGTCCTGCAAGATGACCGCCAACTCATACGCAAATGCAGGGTCGTACGCCTGCACGTTCGGCACTGTCGATGCAAGAATGTGCGAGTGGCCGTCCTGATGCTGCAAGCCTTCACCGTTGAGCGTCGTGCGGCCGGCTGTCCCGCCAAGCAGGAATCCGCGACCACGCATGTCACCGCACAACCAGATTTGATCGCCGATGCGCTGGAACCCAAACATCGAGTAGTAGATGAAGAACGGAATCATCGGTCGGCCGTGCGTTGCGTACGCGGTAGAAGCCGCAAGGAACGACGCCATCGAACCGGCTTCGGTGATGCCCTCTTCGAGAATCTGACCGTCGCGGGCTTCGCGATAATAGAGCAGCAGGTGCGAATCGACCGGGTCATAAAGCTGGCCCGTATGCGAGTAAATGCCCGCTTTTCTGAACATGCCTTCCATGCCGAAGGTGCGGGCTTCGTCGGGCACGATCGGCACGATGTACTTGCCGGTTTCCTTGTGATTCAGCAGTTGGGCGAGCATTCGCACGAACACCATCGTCGTCGAGGCCTCGCGGCCATCACTGCCGGCGTAGAATTCGGCGAGGTAGTCCCGATCGGGAACCACGACCTGCTTGGGACGCACGACGCGATTCGGCACCGGTCCGCCCAACTCACGGCGGCGCTCCAACATATACTGGATTTCTTCGCTGTCTTCCGGTGGGCGATAGAACGGAGCGTCAGCCAACTCTTTGTCGGCGATGGGAATATCAAACCGATCGCGGAACTCGCGAAGCTCTTCATCGTTGAGCTTCTTCTGGTTGTGGGTGACGTTGCGACCTTCGCCGGCTTCGCCGAGACCATAACCCTTGACCGTCTTGGCCAGCACCACCGTCGGGCCTTCGGTGTATTCGACGGCTTTCTTGTAGGCCGAATAGACCTTGGCAGGATCATGCCCCCCACGCTTGAGGTTCATGATCTCGTCGTCGGACATATGCTCGACGAGTTTGAGCAGTCCGGGGATCGAATTGAAAAAGTGCTCGCGCGTAAATGAACCCGGCGCGACGACGTATTTTTGACTCCAACCATCGATCAAATTGTCAGCCGCCTGGACCAGCAGATGATCCTTGTCGTTTTCGAAGAGCGGATCCCAATCGTCGCCCCAAATCACTTTGATGCAGTTCCAACCCGCACCACGGAATGCGGCTTCTAGCTCCTGAATGATCTGTCCGTTACCACGCACCGGACCGTCAAGACGTTGGAGGTTGCAGTTGATCACGAACGTGAGGTTGTCGAGATTCTCACGGGCTGCGAGGGTAATTGCGCCGAGACTTTCCGGTTCGTCCGTCTCGCCATCGCCCATGAAGCACCAGACCCGGGAACCTTGCGTATCGCAAAGACCGCGATCTTGAAGGTAGCGATTGAACCGGGCTTGGTAGATCGCGTCGATCGAAGCCAACCCCATCGAAACGGTGGGGAATTCCCAAAAACTTGGTGCCAACCAAGGGTGCGGATAACTCGGCAGACCACCGCCAGCCTCCAGTTCACGCCGGAAGTTTTGGCACTGCTTCTCCGATATACGCCCTTCCAAAAACGCGCGGGAATAAATCCCTGGTGACGCATGCCCTTGGAAGAAAATCTGGTCGCCCGAACTGTCGCCACTCTTGCCATGGAAAAAATGGTTGAAGCCGACTTCGTAAAGCGACGCCGAAGAAGCAAAGGTCGAAATATGACCGCCGATTCCGTCGCACTTGCGGTTGGCTCGCACGACCATCGCCATCGCGTTCCAACGCACCAAGCTCTTGATCCGTCGTTCGATATTTCGATCACCCGGATAGGGCGGCTGCTTGGCTCGCGGAATCGTGTTGGTGTAGGGCGTGTTGGCGCTGAACGGCAAGGGCACGCCGCGAAGGAACATGTGCTCGATCAAACGCGAGACAATGAAGCGAGCGCGATCGCTGCTTTGGTTTTCCAGGACGGCTTCTAGCGATTGAATCCAGTCGTTGGTCTCAGCCCGGTCACGATCAATGAAGCAGTAACTGCCCCGACCCACGGGTGATGCGGGATCGATGGTGGGCGATTCATCGGGTTCGCTCGGTGTTCGATCCACGGGTGGCTTTGGCATGGTCGTTTTCTTCGGCTCGATAAGAGGCTCTACACTCATTCTATCGATTCTCGCTTGGGGTGGACTTGTTTAAGAAACGGGAATTCCCGGATAGGCCGATGGGCGCCGAGCCGGTTTCCAAGTGGTTCATTCAGCGATAATTATATGTGAAAACAGGGAATTCGTCACGCGAGGGCTATGCAGACGCCCGGGCACCGGCCTTTACAGAGCTGATAGAGAGATACCCTACAAATCGGCAAGAACGCCGCTGCGCTCGTTGAATTCTTCGATCATTTGATCCCATTGTTCGGCTTGGCTGAACATCTCGGTCCAGAAGTCGGGATCCCACAGCTTGCGGAGGTCGTCCACGTCGCGCTGCTGCTGCTCGACCCAGGTGTAATACTTGAAATTGTGAAGCGCTTTGCGATCGGCGTACCCCAGTTCGCGACAATGATCGGTGGTCACGGCTTCGAGATACAGCGCGAAATGCCGGGCCGCCGCCTCTTCTGTGTACGGACCGTGGGCAACGTTCTCTTCATCCAAGCGCGACGCATACAAACTCATCGCATCGGTCAGCGGCATGAAAATAACGTCGCGATGATCGTAATCGAAATACTTCGCCGTCTTGATGGCCGACGCCAGATTGGAAATCGCACTGATCCCCAGCAGCGGCAGTTTCTCGATGAGGTCACTTTCAATGCCACGCTTGCCAAGATAAGCCTGACCGACTGGATCGTTGAACAATCGCATCAATCCGTAACACGATTCGTCATCGATCGCCGTCACGAAATCCGTGTTGCGTACATTGTGAACCCAGGGGACGTGTTTGTCCCCGATGCCTTCGATGCGATGACCACCAAATCCGAAGTTCAACAGCGTCGGGCATTGCAGGGCTTCCGACGCTGTGACGGTGATGTGCGGATGGTTGACGCGCAGATAATCACCGGCTGCTATCGTGCCAGCCGACCCCGTCGATGAAATGTAAGCCGCCAACCGATCGCCTTCGCGGCGGACCCGGTTGTACACTTCTTCGACGATCCCGCCGGTCAAGTGATAGTGCCACATGGCATTGCCGAATTCTTCGAACTGATTGAAGATCACGCAATCCTTACGCGTGTGGCGAATCTCCCAGCACTTGTCGTAAATTTCTTTAACGTTCGATTCGCAACCCGGTGTCGCGATAACCTCCGCACCGATATCTTTCAACCATGCAAAACGTTCCTGGCTCATTTCTTCCGGCAAAATCGCGACGGCCGTACAACCCAACAGCGCGCAGTCAAACGCCCCACCGCGACAGTAATTCCCAGTCGATGGCCACACCGCCTTCTGCGCCAACGGATCAAACTGCCCCGTCACCAATTTGGGAACCAAACAACCAAACGCAGCCCCCACCTTGTGCGCTCCGGTCGGAAAGTAATTCCCCACGATGCCGATGATGCGCGCGTCGACGCCCGTCAGCGATGACGGAAACTCAATCCAGTTGCCATCATTAAAGAGCCCGCCCTTTTCAACGGGTTCATTTTTCCAGGTGATTCGGAACAGGTTGAGCGGATCGACGTCCCACAAACCGATTCCCTTCAGGCGTTTCTTGACGGAATCGGGAATAAGCGACGGATCTTTCTGCTGAGAAAGGGTCGGGATTAAAATACCGCGGGCACGACAATGCTTTGCCGTACTGGCCAACACGCTTTCGTTCACTTCACTCACCATCGACTGACACCCTTTCCGTTTGACTCAATAGTTTATCGCGCCATTTTCAGGAATTGCGGCCACTCTGCAAGCGGCAGAACATGACAGATGCGTGTCACCGCGATAGGGCGCGGGATGGATTAGAAGGTCTTCTGAGAATCCAACAGAATGCAGATCGGCCCGTCGTTGGTGCTGGTCACGTCCATGTGCTCACGAAATCGCCCTTGGTGAACGCTCAGCCCGTATCCCCCAAGCGCTTGGCAAAAGTCCTCGTAAAGCTGCCGGGCCAACTCCGGGGCGGCGGCTTCGACGAACGACGGTCGCCTCCCTTTGCGGGCGTCCCCTTGGGTCGTAAAGGCGCTGACGACCATGACATCACCACCCGATTCACCCACGTCGCGGTTGAGCGCACCGTCGCCATCTGGAAATACCCGCAGGTGCCGAACCTTGTTCGCAAGAAATTCTACGTCGGCAGGCGAGTCCGACTTGGAAACGCCAAGGTAAACCAATAGTCCACCCTGCATCGACGAGGCGATCGCGCCATCGACGACAACGCTCGCGTCGTGTACCCGTTGTACGACTGCTCGCATGAACTTTGACTCCAATCGTAACAAGTGGATCTGACGGAACGCCTCAGATCTACATGCCGTTTGAATGCGCGCTTTCACTGTACTTGGCAATGAGCGACCGACTGCGTTCGACAATCAACTCCCGCAAGTCAGGTGGCTCCAACACCAGCGCTTGATCGCCATACCCCATGATCCACCACGAGATTTCGCCGAGCCCATCGACATCGACCTCGAACAACAGCGAACCATCGTCTTCGCGTTGCGTCCGCTGCGACCGATGCCACAGCACTTCTTCAACGTTACCCGCCACCTTGCTCGTGAAGCAAATCTTCACATGGTACCGCCGATCCCCGCGAATCATCTGCCACGCGTACCCGAAATAATTCTCAAGTGAAAATCCGGGATCCGTTTCAAACAATTGTTCACGCAGAGTCAACTGCTCGATGCGTTCGAGTTTGTACGTGCGTGTCGCCTTCTCTTTTTCGCTGTATCCGATCATATACCAGCCGCGGTTCACGAAGATTCGCTTGTATGGATGGAGCACATCTTCGATCACGCGACCTTCATAAAATGAATCGTAGCGCATCGAAACCTTGCGCGATTCGATCAGCGCTTTCATCAACGTCGAATTGACATCACCGATGCCATCAACATCGGAGGTGGGCCAAAACTTGACGTCGATGTTGTCGAGAATCGATCCGCAGTGAGCGCGAATGCGACCCGGTATTGCTGCCTCAATTTTCTGAGCGGCTTCGACGGCTTGGGCGTATTCGGGATGGAGCTTGCGGGTATTCATCCGCCGGGTCAGCAACATGACCGCCAGCGCTTCACCGACCGTGAGATTAATCGGCGGAAGGAAGTAATCCTTATTGATTCGATACTGCTTGGTTTTCTTATCGTAGTGAAATGGTACGCCGGCTGCTTCCAGCATGTTGAGGTCGCGAAAGAGCGTGCGCCGCGATACCGTGAGCCCCAAGGCCAAACCATCGGCATCGAAACTGCGACCCGATTGCAACATTTGCAGCAGTTTGATCAAACGATGGGTGCGGGTGACGCTGTCCGGTTTGTCGGATTGCGTTGCGATGCTTGAACCCTCCAACCATCACGTTTCGATTTCACTGAATACCGAAAGGCGAATTACCAAAAACGCACAAAGGCTCAGCGACGCCACCGCAGCCAACACACCAAGCTGCGCGTGCTTCCATCGCCTAGCTAGCATGATCAACGTCAGGATCAAAAACAGGTGCCCGATGACCCCAAACCCAATGCGCAGGAATGTCGCGTCATGCCCGCCGATCAACTTCAAGCGAGGCCAACCTGACATCATGCCGGCTGCTACGAGGCTGATCACCGCAAGGGCTACGATGATTCGCGGCAACCGACTGCGCACGCGACCGGCCGTCGTCCAAGCCTCGCCGTCATCAAGCTGCTGATGCCAAACGCCGTAAAGCCAGATCCAAACCCATATCATAACCGTCAGACCAATGAGAATGGTATTGAATCTTGACGGAATGCGGGCTTCGAGCGAATCGGGAGTAGCCGGCAGCACCATGAGTAGTAGCGTTGCGACCCCCACCGAAAGCAATCCCAGGCCAATGTCAGCCAATCCGATGCTCCAGCGACGCGTCACCAGTCGTAGCAGCGCAACACCCGTTACGAACGCCGTAACTCCCAAAACAAGCGCCGTCAGCCGTTCACTCGCCCAGCTACATTCAAGCGCCATCGAAAGCTGGCCAAACACGCCAAGCAATAATAAGAGTCCCAACGCGGTACAACTATCATCCAACCCGACCCACTCTAGGGAATGCTCCCCAATCTTGTGCGGCGACAATCGCAACCTACGCCAGGCACCGCGATGTTCAACGAATCCCTCTGCAGCGATCGCAACGATCAGTATGAAACCTACCGATGCAATCCAAATCGTGAGCCGACCAACCGTACCGCCCATGCACGCATCGTATGAGTCATTCGCACCCCATACGAAACCGGACACCGTAAGAACCGCCGCCCACAGCAATGCGCAGGCGTACGATGGCTTCGACTTGAAAACTGCGACAACACCAAATATTAAAGCGAGTCCGGCCGCACCAAGGAGTGAGTATCCGACAAGGGTCATGTCCAGAAACACCGGTACCGCTGAAACAGAATGGGTAGCAACACAATCAGTTTGCGGGGGAAGAATCAACCGCCCTTCGCCGCCCGGGCAGCGCGAACCTTCTTGACCGCTTCCGCAACCAGCGCCGCGATCTTCGGGTCAGCCCCTTTGGCAACGCGCGGCTTGTCGTCGGCGACCGCGGTGGCAGTACCGCCCGACTCACTCGACTCGCCCTCAGCGCTTTCTCCGGCAGCGTCCACGGTCGCCACCTTTCGCTCGATGTAGGCAGCGTCGGCTGAGAACTTCGCGGCGTACTTGTCTTTCTTGTACGCGGTTAATTCCGGTTCGACGTGCTTGATTCTTTCCAACAAACGCTGAAGCGCCGCTGGCAGCGCGTCGTCAGCCGACGGCAACGCCTCGACATGGGCCTTTGGCCAATCGAGCATGTAGTAGCCATCAAACAAAACGCCTTTGAGCAGGTCCGTGGCGTACGCATAATCGACATTGCCTTCACCGATCGAACGATACCCTTCAAACGCAGCCGTATTCGGATCGAACGCCGCATCGTTGGCCATCACCATCTTGATCCGCGCCCCCAAACGTGGAATCGCAAGCGAGTTGTGATCCTTGACCGCCAATCCCAGCACCGGGTCCCAAGCCGCTCGCATGCCCGGATGTGACACGCCATCGACCACGAACCACACGTCGCGACTGCTCGGAAAGTCTGGGGTATTGCACGCCAGCAGGGTCACGCCATGTCGGGCAGCGATCCGCGCCAATTCTGTTAGCGGAGGAATCTGCCGGGCCAACGTCGCGTCGGCCAACTCTCGCCCGACGCGCTTGCCAATCGGCACCCGCACGAACGGGCAACCGAGCTTTTCGGCTAACGCGATGTTTTGAAGTGTCCGATCGAAGCTTCGCTTTTGAACGTTCTTCTGCTTGGCTTCGAGCGAATACTTGCTCGCGATGCTGACGATTTCGACGCTCGCGTCGTCAAAAAGTTTCCGAACCGCGTCGGTGTCTTTGTCCTGCTGCAAATCTTCGGCATCGGGCAGGTGAATTTCGTCGCGTACCGTGCCCAGCTCAACACCATAGAAGCCAAGCTCGTTGGCTTTGGTGGCAATGTCGTGAATATCCCATTCGGGGCAAACTGAAGTGCTGAATCCGACTTTGATCGCCATGCTGATGACGCTCCCACATTCGTTGCGCGACGCCCGTGAGCCGCCTCGCAAGCGATGAAATCAATTCAATGAAACCTGCTTCAACCTGACAATTCGGTTAGCCTAGCACAGCGTCTTGGTGAGTCAATCGCTTTCAGTGCATCGGCATATCGGGCGTGGTCAGCGATCAAATAAACCCTACAATTGCAGGGATGAGCAACGTCACCGAACAAGACCTCGCCCACCTTACCGAATCAATCGCCCAATGGGGCATGGAGTACGACCGAACCGGCGAGTGGCCGCAGCGATCCGTCGATCTGATGGCCAAGTTGGGGGCATGGCGGTGGAATGTCCCGGCAGAATTCGGCGGCGAACCGGTCAGCCACACCGAACTTCTCAAGCGCTACGCTGCCCTTGCGGCTGGCTGTATGAGTACGGCGCTGATCAGCACGCAGCGCGACGGCGCGATCGAACTCATCGCCAACAGCGCAAACGATGTGCCGAAGAATCGCTGGCTGGCCAAGTGCGCTGCTGGCGAAATCTACACTACCGTCGGCATCGCTCAATTGACGACATCCAAACGCGGCGGGGGCAACCTGATGAAAGCCACCGCCGACGGTGACGGGTATCGACTCAACGGAATGATGCCGTGGGCCACTGGCGCGTTGAAAGCGGCGATTGTCGTCACCGGTGCTGTTCTTGATGACGGTCAACAAATCCTCGCGTGTGTTCCAACCGATCGCGTGGGACTCACCGTTGCACCGTGCGATTCGCTCATCACGCTCAACGCATCGCAAACCAGTTGCGTTCACTGCGAAGACTTCCGCGTTGAGGCTGACGAAGTCCTGCGCGGGCCAGCCGAGCGCGTGTTGGCCATCCGCACACCGGTCAAACCGCTCGTGACCAGTTCATGCGGGATTGGATTGACGGGCCAACTGGTCAAAATGATTTGCGACCTACCGCCAGCGTCGCGGGAGTCGTGCGCTGACGTTGTCGAACCGTTGGTCGAACAGTACCAAACGATTCGGACGATGCTCTTTGATGCTGCCGATCGCGTCAACGACCCGGAATTTGAAACGCCATCGACCGGCATTCGCGTGCGCGTCAACGATATACTCGTGCGCGCGGCGATGGTGGCACTGACGCTTTCAAAAGGGAGCGGGTTCCTCATGGATCGCCCCATTCAGCGACACGTTCGCGAAGCGTTGTTCTTTCTGGTCTGGTCCGCGCCGGAAGTCGTCCAAACCGGCACGCTCAAGCGGTTGATGGCCCCCCTCGGTGCCGACACGCCCCTGTCGCTAGATTTTTGATATGATGTTCTGCGTCGTACCCGTCAGTTTTGATCCCTTTTATCCAGTGGTCGGGTAAAATAGGATGGTTTGTGCAAATGTCTATTAGCCTCAATGATTTTCAACGCCGCATCGATCGAATGTACAGCGATAAGGATCGCGAGCGCGGAAGCGCTGCGACGTTCCTTTGGCTCTCCGAGGAAGTCGGCGAGTTGGCTGGCGCTTTGCGCGAAGGCACCCACGAAGAGAAGTCCGGCGAATTTGCGGATGTCCTTGCGTGGCTTGTCACCCTCGCGAACATCGAAGGCATCGACCTCACCAAAGCCGTCGAAGATAAGTACGGGCGTGGTTGTCCGGGCTGCGGCTTGGAAATATGCACATGCAACGAAAAACCCTAGGCGCGTGCCGCATCATGGCTGAACTGGTTCATGGCTGAATTGGTCATCCTCAATCCATCGGGTCGATCGCGAACCCACCAGCTTGGCACCGAACCGGTGACCATGGGGCGCGATCCCGGTTGCGATATTCCGCTCGACGACCTCAGCACGTCGCGCCGCCATGCCCGCATCCGTTTTGAAGATGGCATTTATCATCTCGAAGACCTGGGCAGCAAGAACGGCCTCGTCGTCAACAACATCGACACGCGCAGTGCAGTCCTTAAGAGTGGCGACGAAATCCTCATTGGTACGGTCCGCGCACTGTTTCGCGCAGACGCCGACAAGGACATTTCGGCCAGCGTCATTATCGCAGAAGACGCCCCGCGTCACGAAGCCACCACCTTTATCGGCGATGAAAAAGAACTCGTCCTTTCGCGGCGTCGGTTGGAAACGCTTTACGAACTCACCGACCGCTTAACGCGCCTGCGCGATCGCGACGAACTGCTCGAAGACGCCATGAACGTCTGCTGCGAGATGCTTCGCTTTGAACGCGGAGCCATCGCCGTCAAACAAACCAAGGGCAACCTCGTCGATTGGCCCGTCGTGCGCAACTTGCGCGGACGCGAAGGCGAACTGACCGTCAGCCGTACCATCCTAAGCCGTGCCCTCGTGCAAGATGAACGTGTCATCGTCAACGAAACCGACCAGGCCATGATCGACCCGACCGTCAGCATGGTGCGTAACAACATCCGCTCGGCGATGTGCGTACCGCTGCTGTCAGGCGATCGCAATCTAGGCGTGATCTACGGCGACCGCGTGACCACGGGCACCACTTACGATCAAGAAGACATCGATTTCCTCGCGGGCATCGCTCGACTCGTCACGACCGGCTTGATCAATGCCCAACTCATGGAAGAGCAAAAGCTCAAACTTCAACTCGAAAACGAAATGGGGATGGCCCGGCAAATCCAAACCGGCTTGTTCCCAGCGAAATTGCCCGACCGCGACGACGTGAAGGTCGGCGCGCTCAATCACCCCGGATTTCACGTCAGCGGTGATTACTACGACGTCGTGGAATTCGACGACGGGCGCATCTTCTTCTTGATGGCCGACGTGACCGGTGAGGGCGTTGCGGCGTCGCTCTTGATGGCCAACCTGCAAGCAGCCGTCCGCGTCACCCTTCCCGATTGCACATCGGCGGGCCATCTGTTGACGCAGTGGAATGATCTGATTTGCGTCAACACCGACGCATCACGATTCATCACCGCACTCGTCGGCATCATCGATCCAGCCACCCGCAAGCTCGACCTCGGCGTCGCAGGCCACCACATGCCGCACATCGTTCGCCACGGGCAGAAATGCGTCAGCCTCGAAGCCGAACCGGAATATCCGTTGGGTGTGATAGAAGATGTGACGTTCGCCAGCACAGAAATCGTGCTCGAACCCGGCCCCTGTACGCTCGTCACTTACACCGATGGAATCATCGAAGCCATGAACGGTGAGGCAGAACAATACGAAACCGAACGGGCAATGGCATTTTTGGAAACCGTCGCCGACCTGCCGCCGCAAAAGATGATCGACAAACTTCGCGCCGACGTGAAGCGGTTTTGTGGCGACCAACCACAAGGCGACGACATCACCGTCCTCGCAATTCATCTGCCGTAGCCCACCCATTTGAAATCAGGTGTGCCACTGCTCTGTGAGCAGTGTGTTAGGCCATTGAATGCACTAGTGTTGGCACTGCTCACAGAGCAGTGGCACCGTAATATTTTTTGTTGATTCGGACGACATTACACTTCGCGATCGACTGCTTCCGCGACGCGCTTCAACTCATCCATCATTTTTGCGAATGCCTCGGTGGTGAGCGACTGGGCTCCGTCGGTCATGGCGTGTTCCGGATCGGGATGCACTTCGATAAGCAACCCGTCAGCACCCGCAGCCAGTGCAGCTTTGCACATTGAGGGAACCATGTAAGCGTGCCCGGTACCCTGCGACGGATCGATCACGATCGGCAGGTGCGATTCGTGCTTGACGGCAGGGACGATGCCCAGCGCCAGCGTGTTGCGACAATACTGCTCATGGGTGCGAATACCGCGCTCGCATAGGATCACGTTCTGGTTACCTTCGTTGATGATGTATTCAGCCGCCAAGAGAAATTCTTTGAGCGATGCACTCCAACCGCGCTTGAGCATGACCGGTTTGCCAGTCTTGCCAGCCGCCTGCAGCAAGTTGAAGTTGTGCATGTTGCGCGTGCCGATCTGAAGCACGTCTGAATACTCAGCCACCAACTCCATCTGATCGATGCTCATGACTTCGGTGCAAATCGACAGACCGGTTTCGTCGCGGGCTTTGGCGAGCAGCTTCAACCCCGCTTCGCCCAATCCTTGAAATTCGTAAGGACTCGTGCGCGGTTTGAACGCCCCACCGCGCAGTCCCGCAGCGCCGGCCTTGGCGACATCATGGGCTGTGGTCATGATCTGCTTTTCGTTCTCGACGCTGCAAGGTCCAGCGATGACGCCGAACTTCTTTCCGCCGATATGCTGCCCGCCGCCAATCGGAATCACCGAGGGTTCGTCTTTGGTCTCGCGGCTGGCCACCTTGTAGGGCTTGAGGATCGGAACGATCTCATCAACCATCGGAGCGTTTTCAATCGCCGACGTGTCCATCCCACGATCGTCGCCAATCGCAGCCACCACCGTGCGATCGGTTCCCACGATGGTGTGGTGCTTGAGGCCATACTGGGTAATCAATTCGATGACGTGGTCCACCTGCTCCTGCTTCACGCCGGATTTCATGACAACGATCATGACAACAACTCCAAGAAAACGAACGACCAACTACGTTCAGACCAAGTTCGCCGGACCGATTACTTCGATTCGGCAGTGATGACTTCCATGCCCCGCATGTACGGCTGTAATACTTTCGGCACGCGCACGTCGCCTTCAGGCGTTTGGTTCAATTCCAGTATCGGAATTAGAATCCGCGGCGCGGCAATAACAGTATTGTTGAGCGTATGACAGAATCGCGTTTTGCGATCTGCATCTTTGTAGCGCAGTTTCAATCGACGGGCTTGAAATTCATAGAACCGAGACGCCGAATGCGTTTCGCCGTAACTGTTGCGCGATGGCATCCACGTTTCGATATCGAATTTTTGCACCTGCCCTTGACCCAAATCGCCCGTGCAAACGTTGACGACGCGATACGGAAGTTCCAACTCTTGTAGCAGTCCTTCCGCGTTGGCGACGATTTCATCGTGAAACTTCAGACTCCCGGCTTCGTCGTTCTTGCAGATGATGACCTGCTCAACCTTGTCGAACAGGTGGATGCGATACAGTCCGCGCGTGTCTTTACCAGCCGCCCCCGCCTCCCTACGAAAGCACGGACTGACGGCTACCATCTTGATGGGCAGGTCGGCTTCGCTGAGAATCTCACCCGAATGAAACGCCGTGAGCGGAACTTCAGCCGTGCCAACCAGTGACATGTCATCGCGTTCGCAAAGGTACGCCTGATCGCGACCCGTCGGAAAATATCCGGTGCCATACATGACTTCTTCGCGCACCAACACGGGCACCTGCATCGGCGTGAAACCGCGATCGATCATCCGATCCATCGCCAACCGCAGCACGGCTTGATACAAAAGCGCCCCAGCCCCCTTGAGCGTGTAGTTGCGCGTGCCCGAAAGCTTCACGCCGCGTTCGATGTCGATAATTCCCAAGCGCTCGCCCAGTTCGACATGATCCTTCAATTCAAAATCGAATTCGGGAACGTCGCCCACCTTGCGCAGTTCGACG
>BQJS01000043.1 GCA_021604825.1 Phycisphaerae bacterium
CCACCGTCCGCGTGACCGGGTCCAAACGCTCACGGATGCGATCGAATCGCGCGTCCCATTGGGCTACAAAATCGCCACCGGTCACCCGCACCACTGCGTCGATTTCAACCAATCGGCGGATCATCTCCAGGTCTGGAATGGAACCGAGTGGCTTGTCTGTATCCGAGCGAATCAGGTTGCGGACCTGGCTGATCGGCGTTTGAACTTCGATCTCGGTCGCCGCAGTTCCGTCGGCAGAAAACATAACTTCGCCGCGCGGGACGTATTGACCGACTTCGATGTTGACGTCGCCGATCCGGCAGGCGAAGGGGGCGACGATCTTGGTTTTGTCGAGGTCGATCTTGGCCTGCGCAAGTTTGGCGCGGCGCAGGTCGAGCGTTGCTTCGAGCGATGCCCGTTGCGATGAATATAGATTCAGGCTGTTTTCGAGGGTCTGGACTTTCTGTTGCTGCGACAGGAATGCGCGTTCTTCACCGCGCAACTCCGTCCCTGCCACCGCGTCATTGCCGGCGAGTTTTCGCATCCGGTCCAAATCGCGCTGGGCTAAATCGAGCGACGCTTTTTCAATTTCGAGTGAGCGGCCGTCATTGACTTTGCGGGCGGTCAGTTCTGCCAGGCTCGCTTCCAACTCCGCGATCTCGGCTTCCAACTGGGTGACCACGAGCTGATATTCCTGCGGATCGATGGTCAAGACGGTTTCATCCTTGGCCAGGAATGCACCGGACTTGAGATTCGGGCTGACTTGAACGATGCGGCCACCCACTTCAACTACAGCCCGCCATACCTTGGTGGGTTGCGATGTGCCATAACCAATGGCCCGCGGCATCACTGCAATAGACGGCGCTTCAATGACGCGAAGCTTGCGTGCGTGTTCAGCCACCGGCTCTCGAACGGGTTTCCGCGAACCAGAGACGAGCCAAATAAACACAACAATGGCGATCAGCACGGGTGGCACGATGAGAAGTCGTTTGGTTCGTTCAGTCATCTGAGATGTTCGCAGTCGTTCGAATCGAGAATCTGATCATTCGGGAAACGGGCATGCCCATGGGGGGCCAATATACCGCTGAATTTTCAATCGGTACACCGTAATTACAGACCGGGTTTTTCCATACGACGTTTATCGTTGCCGTGGATTGATCATCTCAATCCAACAAATCGTCACGGGGCATTCGCATCTCCGAATCGACGTCGCTATTCTATGTCACTCTTGCGAAACGAGCGGGTGCAATCGGCACCAACATTCATGCAGATTCATCGGAAGCGATCTTGACATGGGCGTATTGGTCACGTGCCAGAGTTTATCGAAACACTTCGGAACCCGTACGCTTTTTGACGGACTGTCGATCAGCTTCGCCGACGATGAACGCATTGGTTTCCTCGGACCCAATGGGGCCGGCAAAACAACCTTCCTGAAAATCGTCGCGGATCTTGAACCCGCAGACAGTGGCGACGTCAGCCGACGTAAATCCGCCCGAATTGTATTTCTGCCGCAGCAGGATCAATTCGCCATTGGTGCTACCGTGACTTCCGTTCTGGTTGAAGCGATCGGCGATCATCCGATGGAGTCGTACGAGCGCGATACCCAAGCTGCGATCACACTGACCCGGTTCGGTTTTGAGAATCCCGATCAGCTGGTTGCGGACCTTTCCGGTGGGTGGCGCAAGCGGTTGGCATTGGCGAGGGCGTTCATTCAAGAACCCGACCTGCTGCTCATGGATGAGCCGACGAACCATCTCGACGTCGAAGGGATTCGATGGCTTGAACAAGCGTTGCTCACTGTGCCGTTTTCATTCGTCGCGGTCAGTCACGATCGGTATTTTCTTGAAAACGTCACCACCCGCGTTGTCGAGCTGAACCCGGTTTATCCGGATGGATACTTCAGCGTCAGCGGGAACTACAGCATGTTCCTTGAGAAGCGCACGGGTTTCCTCGAATCGCAGCATGCCCAGGAGGCGAATCTCGCCAACGTCGTTCGCCGCGAAAACGCATTCTTGAAATCCAACTCAAAAGCCCAACGCACCAAGTCCAAGTCGCGTATTGAGGAAGCGTATCGATTGCAGGATGAACTGCGCGAATTGTCAGAGCGCAATACCCGGGCGACGGTGGCTGGCATCGAATTTGACGGGACGGGGCGCAAATCGAAGAAACTGCTCGACGCCAAAGGGTTGTCGAAGTCGCTGGGCGGCAAGATACTGTTCGAGGATGTGTCGCTGCTGCTTTCACCCGGCGTGCGGGTTGGCTTGCTTGGTGCGAATGCCAGTGGCAAGACGACGTTGATCCGCGTCTTAACTGGTGTGCTGCCACCCGATCAAGGTTCGGTCGAGTTGGCTGAGGATTTGAAGGTTGTGCTGTTCGATCAGAACCGCGAGGAGTTGCCGCAAGACGTCACGCTGCGATGGGCGCTAGCTGGCGACAACAAGAGCGTCGATTTTCGCGGTCGATCGATTCACATCACCGCATGGGCTAAGATGTTTTTGTTTTCCACTAGCCAGCTCGACATGCCGGTGAGCGATCTATCCGGCGGCGAGCAAGCCCGCATCCTTATCGCCCGCTTGATGCTTCAGCCAGCCGACTTATTGATCTTAGACGAACCAACCAACGACCTGGACATCACCTCGCTCGACGTGCTGGAAGAGAGCCTGATCGATTTTCCGGGTGCGATCATCCTGGTGACGCACGATCGGTTCATGCTCGATCGCGTGTGTACAGAAATCCTGGGCATCGATGGCGGCGGCCGCATCGGAAAGTACGTCAACTGCGATCAATGGCAAACTGCACAGTCGCGCAAGAACCGTCCCGAAGGCGTCGAAGTCAAACGCAGCAAATCCAAAAAAGCAAAATCAGTTCCAAATGACGGGGGACTCACGTCGAGTGAAGCATCCGAACTAAAAGAAATGGAAGCCAAAATCCAAACCGCCGAAGACCAAGTCGAAACATGCCTCAAAGCCACCGAAGATCCCAAAGTAGGAAGCGACCACGTCGAAGCCCAAAAACGCTGGGACGCATTGGAAGCATCAAAGAAAGAAGTCGAAACGCTCTACGCCCGCTGGGAAGAACTCGAAGCCAAAAGCGCCCAATGAACGGCAGCCACACTCCTCATTCGCCGCGAGCAGCCCGTTCGATACGGGCTTGGTCTTCACGCATCAAACCGATGGTCCGCGTGTCACCGGGCAGGTTCTCTTCAAACCACTCAATCGCCTTGGCAATGTCGGCCTTTGACTTGTCGAACAGATCGTCGGCTTGGCCGAGGCTACCGTCATTCCTTGCCTTTGACCCCTGGGCCCTCAAAATACGAGCGCGAAAACCGTACCAGATGGCGAGGCTGCGTTTATCGAATGGCGTTTGTGTCTCACCCCATGCGATGCTTTTTTGGATGTCGTTCTCGGCGCCAGCCAGATCACCGCGAGGCTGGCGGATATTGGCTCGCAAGGCGTACCGGATTCCAAGTTCTCGCTGATTAGGCAAAGGTTGTGCTTCTTCCCATTCGATACTCTTCTTGATGTCTTCTTCAGCGCCAGCCAGATTACCGCGTAGAAGGCGGATGGTGGCCCGCATGGCGTAGTCAATGGCGAGGCTGCGTTCATTGCGTGGCGTCTGAGCTTCACCCCATTCGATGCTTTTCTGGATGTCAACCTCTGCGCCGGCCATATCCCCGCGGTCCTGCCGGATTCTGGCCCTTGTGGCGTAGTCAATAGCGAGGATGCGTTCATTGCGTGGTGACTGAGCCTCACCCCATTCGATGCTCTTTTCAATGTCGTCCTCCGCGCCGGTCACGTCCCCGCGTTGCTGCCGGATGCTGGCTCGCAAGGAGTATTCGATGGCGAGGCTGCGTTCGTCATGTGGTGTCTGTCCCACACGCCATTCGATTCTCTTGTTGATGTCGTCTTCAGCGCCAACGAGGTCTCCGCGAAGCTGTCGGATGGTGGCCCGCGAGGCGTACCTGACAGTGAGGCTCTGTTCATCGCGTGGTGTTTGTGCCTCACTCCAAGAAATAGCGGCTTCGATGTGATTGGTCGCAGAGGTCAGTTGGCCGATCATTCCGAGGTGATTCGCCATTACGGCTCGGAGGCGACTTGCCCGCCCGACTAGGGCTGACGGCGCGTGTTCAAGTACTGATTCCGCGTGGGGCAGGGCGGCGATTCGGGTGGCGTGACTTTCGTAAAACTCGGCGTCATCGAACAATGCGGTCAATGCGGTGAGCAGGCGGGAGACGATTTCTTCGTTTCGGTTGTCTGTGTACGCAGCTCCACGGGCGCGGGCGATGTCTTGGGTGAAGCGGTGGATCGATGCGTGGGTTCCGTCCCATTCCAATATGCCGTCGTCGTGCAGGGCGTCGATGGCGTCGGCGGTCGCGTCGTCGTCGAGATTTGCTCCGACAGCCAAGAGACCCAATGGGATGGTGTCGGGGCTCAGGTGGGCGGCGGCCAGTAGGACTGGTTCGGCTGGCTTGCCCATGACTTCGTCAACCAGCAATTCGTACGCATCGACGATCGCCATCGCGGGGGTGTCCTTGGTCGCGTGATAGTCGGGTCCGGCGAGGGCGGCTTTAACCTTGTTGACCGGATGATTCGAGTCGGACAGTCCGACGTTCTTGATCGCGGTCAACAAATCGGCAGGGTCGGCAAATCGGGTTCTCTTCAAACATGCGGCTAAGTAATTGAGACCCAGTGCATTGAACTCGACGTGCCGGGCAAGCTCGGCCAAAGCATCGGTTCGCTCGCCGGGCGTCGGATCGCCGAACGATGACGTCGCTCGGGTGATTTTCGGTCGCGGTTCGGTTCCCCGGTACAACCAGAGGATGTCATCAGCCGCTTCTTCGCCCAACACGGGCAACTTGAATTCGCGGCCGTTCGCCGGGCTTATTTCGCATTTGATGGTGGTGGCCAAGGCGCGCGCCTCACCGATGGGCCGCCACTGATTGATGACGTCCGAATGGTCCACGTTGTCCAGCACCAGTAGACCGCCAACGCGCGAGACATATTCGAGAATCGCCGCGCGAACATCCGCGGGTTCCCTGGCCGCATTGTTGGGATCAATCCGCTTGAGCAATTCAGCCGCCGACGTATCGAGTGCACCCGTCTGCGCGTGGAGCCAATAGCGATGTGGCCGATCGTCGGCATGGCCGAATACGTAACGCCGGGCAACCGCACTCTTGCCCTGCCCGGTCCCCGCGCGAATAACCACCATGCGCGAGTCGTCAGGGTCCGAAAGCGCTGCATGAAGGTCGGCGATCACGCCATCGCGACCCTTGAGCGTCGTCACGTTGTCGGTGATGTTGGCAAGGTCGAAATTGTTATTGGCGGGGGGCGTGGGGCGGACGCCGTAAATCTTGTGCTGATCGACCAAAAATGCCACACCCTCCCCGATGACTTTCAGCTGAGCCATCACTTCGGCGTGGGCATTGTTGATCTCGTCCAGGATTGCCTGCGGGTCAAAGTTGCAATTAACCGGGATGCTCTTCTTTACAGTTGGAGCAAGACGCTTGATCGTGCCGGCTAGATCCGTGAGCTTCGATTCAATCCGCTCTTGTCCCACAAACAAGTCTTCAATGCGCTGCGACGTACCAGAAACGGTGGCGAGTATGTCGCGGACATCGGTCATCAAGTCGCGCATCAGGCGTAGTTGTAGGGCGGCATAGGCTGGGTCGTTATTTTCAAACGCGCGCTTGGCGTTAATGTGCAGGGCGTGGGGGAATTCCGTTTTAAGCTTTGCACCAATATGCAGCCGAACGGCCTCAGGCAATTTGCTCGTCCCGACGGCGCGGCCGCCAGGCGTTACCATGCGTTTGATCTTCTTCCCAGTGGATGCTTCGGCAATCCGTCCGTCGAGGAATTTAAGGAAGCCAGCCCATGCGTCGGCGTCCAACGCTGTTGCATTGGCGAAGTTCTCGGGCGACATCGCGAAGAGACGCGTGACGACATCTTCGTTCATTCGCTGTGGGGTGGCGTGGTCGGCGATGGCCAGCCAGGCTTCCTCGGCATGTAGTGCGAGGACTTCGAGGCGGTCGCGGGTCGGTTTGTCGAATGCGTCGTCGCTCGACAAGTCTTTAAGTTTGGCTGCGATGGTTTCGCCGACGAGGCGGCGAAGGTCTTCGTTGCGGAGATAGTCCTTGGCGTATGCGGGTGATGATGCGAGTTTCTTGGTGAGGTCGTCGCTGCACCGATGGAGGAAGCTGGTACCAATGCCGTACCCGACTGTAGTTCCGACTGCCGCCAGTACACCAGCCGGCCACAACGCGGCAACAGTTGCTGCGCCTGCAAGGGTGGCGCTACCCGCGATGAGTCGGTATGCAAAGGCCGAATCCATGACTGACATCGTACCATGGGAAAATTCAGATGTGAATTAACCGGACAATCGCGAAAGTACCATCACTTCTCAAACTTGATCCGCTGCGTGCTTTCAAAGTCGTGGCGGAGGATGACTTCTGCGTGGCCGCCTGGTTTGGCATCGTAGACCAGCATGCTGTTTCCGTAGAACCAGAGGATGCCGGCATTTGATAATGACTCCGGTGAATTGCCGTAGTAAATCGTCACGGTTTTGCCAGGCGCATCGGGGTTTCGGAATGTGCAGAGGACGGAGTGTTGCGGCGAATCGTACTGGACGCCGTTGACCTCGAAACCGTTTGCGTTCCAATGGATCGGGCATTCGGAGCGTTCTATCAGAGATTGGATTGCCGGCTGCCTTACTGCGTTGCCGACGATGATCACCGTGTCTTCAGCGAAGTCCGGCGCATCGGATGTCGACTGCCGAATGGTGGAGTCGGTTTTCCTTTTTGACGTTACGTCGTCGGCGAAAAGTTTGTAGTTCGGCCACAAGTCATTTTCGGCGATCAGGTGTGCTTGGGTTCCGCGAAGGCTGCCACCGAGTGTTGGGAGTATTTCTTCGTCGGCGAGCTTGCGGGCGACGTGGTAGTCCGGGTCCAGTTCAACCTCGACAGGAGCTATCGCTCCATCAACCGTAATGACCGTGCGTGAGTCGGACACAGGAACGATCATATCCTCGATGGTACCATCGGCGCGGTGAATCCTGAGCGGTAAGTCCACCGAAAACAGTGGTTCGTCTTGCTTGATTTCCACCGATCCGCCAGTGTTGTCGATCGTTGCACTCGTCAATTTGAATCGCGGCGCATTTGAGCCGTGGACCCATTGCTCGAAGAACTGGTCGAAGTCCATGTTCGAAACGGCTTCGAATTCCTCTTGCAGAATCGCCCAGCCAACGAATTGGCCGGTGTACTTGTCCGTGAGGTTGTGCATCGCTTGCCAGAATCGATCCACGCCGATCTTGCGCGCGATCATGTCGAAGACGACCGCACCTTTCTGATAACCAATGCTTCGACTGGTCCCTTCGGGTTGCCCGAATGTGTCGAGGGGCTTGTCGTTCTTCTTTGAGATTCGCGTCAGAATGTTGCACGCATCGCGACGGACTTTGCGGGCACCTTCAGCGTCGCCGTCGAGCGTGTACCCATACAGATTCGCGCCGAAACTGGTGAGCGCCTCGCACCAGTTGCCATCCGTCGGATCGACGTACACGCCGTTGCCCCACCAGCTGTGCAGGAATTCGTGGTCGAGGTAACCGTGGCGAAGGGCGCGATCTTCCATGGCGATGACGGCTGGGCCGAGCAACGTGAACGTGGGGAATGCGAATCCGGAGCTGAAGAAGTTTTCGACGATCGTGAATTCGTCGTACGGGTAGGGGCCAACCAGCGGGCGATAGCGATGGTAGTAATCGGCTGCGGCGTCGAGGAAGATGTCAGCCCGCCGCTGCAAAGTTGAGGGGTCGGTGTTTTCGGGATTCAGCATGATGGCGAAACGGATACCGTCGACATCGCGGGTCCATTCCCGGTACTTGCCGCCGACGATGGTCAAACCTGTCTGGGGGAAATCGCTTTCGAAATCTAAGTCGCTGCCGGCTGACTTTGACCGATTGCGATAAGAAGCGCTGGAAACAAACTGGTAGTCGTCAACGGGTTTCAAGCGCACATCAAAGTGCGTTAACCTTTTTTGATCCTCGTCTGACTCTGAAGCGATGAACCTCGGGTACCAGGCACCGGAAGAGAGGTAGATTCCGTTCGTGCCAACGTGTGCCGACATGCCGAAATTGTGAATCTCGCCGCGTTTCTCGCCGGCTGAAATGTCCTGCTTCAGGTGTCCGCTATACTCAACCGCCAATTCGAATTCAGTGGGCGCCCCTTCCAGCGTGACCCGATGATGTCTAACCGGTGTCGCACCTTCATTGGAATCGGTGAGCAGGTGGCGCCACTTGCGTACCCGCGCCTTGTCGCATCTCAATTCAGTTATCTCCAATTGAGGATGCAACGCGATGTCGAAACTTAGATTCTTCGACGCGCCAGTCGGCAAGGGCTCGCTGAGGCGACAGTGAATCAGTGCCGTCGCAGTCAACAAACTCTGCGGTGGATCTAAGGACAAACGCAAACCATATGATTCGGCGTGAATATGCGCTGTGGATGTTGCACAACCGGAAGTCGCAATCGCCGTCGTGACAACGGAAAGTAACGTCGTGCAGAATCGATGGATCATGAATGAATTCTCCAGAGGTCAATTCAGAAACGCGGCGTTTTCCCGACGCGCAAAACGTTGAATAACAATCACGATACCCCTGGTCAAGCAGGCACGCTACGGTTCGTTTGAATTCGACTTGGGCGACGCTGTGATCTGGGGAATCCTTGGGAATCTGAATATTCAGGACAAGCGAATACGCTTTCGCGTCAAGCGTGACTCGTCGCAGGGGGGCCTGGGGGCAACGGGGCACGCAATCAGAGCACGCCACTTCGGGAAGGGCAGTCTTCGAGAGGCTGTAAGGGTGCGATGGAATCTATTCCCGTTATCGGTAACTGAGCGGCATACCAGATTCTGGTTGTGTTCCAGATTTTTATTGGCATCCGAAAAATCGCGGATAGATGGTCCCACCTCATTCGTATAGTTCAGTGGACAAGCGAATCGCGGTGGGGAGCGAACGATTGAGGGTCACAGGGTGACACTTCCATCGCGTCGAGAATCACTGCGCCCAGAGCTTCCGCGCTCGCGATTCAGTAAAGTCTTGCGCGAATTGTGGATCAGTGACCGTGGCGGAAATCGTCGCCAAAAAACTCTAGAAAACGTCAATCTCTCAAAGTCCCATAAACGAAGGAGGAGGTAACGAAGATGGAATCCATTCGAAGGAAAAGAACAAGTCATCGCCCAAATGCGTCGATTGCGGCTGCGATGGTTCTTGTGGCGCTCGGGCTCATCACCAGTACCGCTCAAGCCACCATTGTCACGCAAACCATCCCGTTTGATCACACTGGAGGGCTGTTCCCGCAATTCACGATTGATTACTTCGATACGATGGGTGGAAGCCGCATGCTGACCGGCGTAACGATCGAATTAGACGGCGTCGCCGATCTGGACGTCAGCGCAGAGAACCTCTCGAATACGCCCGCCAATGGTTGGTTCCTCGACGCGGCCATCTTGCCCCGATTTGAGTTGCTCAATGCAGAAAAGACGAGTTTCGGAATTGGTGCCTCTCCCTATCCATTGTTTTCAGCGAACTTAGCTGCGTCCGACGGAGAAGAGGGGAGCGGTCCGGATTTCATTCAATTCCCAACGGGCTCGGTCAACCTCCACGGTGACATTGACTTGAATCCGATCGATTTCGGCATATTCGAGGGTGCGGGATCCGTAGACGCGATGCTCGCATTGCCACTTAGCTTCGCAATCCCGCCCTTGCTTGTTGACTTCTCAACAGATCGTCACGAGGTGGGCTCACTCGTCGTCACATACGAATACGTTCCAGAACCATCAACGCTCGCTCTGCTCTCGATAGGTGGAACGTTGTTGGTTCGGCGGAAGAGGTAGGCTTGATTAAATTTTGGCTCTCAATTTTCTCAATGAGATATTTCGGAGGATAAGAACAATGATTCAACCATGTAAACGAACAGCCGTCGCAACGCTGGCCGGACTCGCAGCGATTCTCACAGCATCATCGGTCAATGCGGATATCCAAACGCAGGTCATCCCACTAAGTCATGTCGAAGGCGACGGGTTCCCTACGTTTTCATTTGATTTGTTTGATACGATGGGTGGCACGCGCACCCTGACCGGTGTGAACTTGACTTTGGACGCAACATCGACCCTTGAAGTATTCACTGAAAACCTGGGCAGTCAGCCGATTAACAATTGGGATTTTGATTTCGCAGTTTTGCCTTTGTTTGAAATCCTCGGCGTCAAGAAGGCGTCGTTTCCCTTTGAGGGCGCTCCCTATCCCACGGTGACGCTCAATCTCGACGCCGCTGACGGCGTTCAAGGAAGTGGACCGGATTATGCGCACATTCCTGAACGCTCGATCAGTCTTGACGATAGCGTAGACGTCAACACCTTTGAGATCTTCAATTTTGAAGGCGTGGGGACGGTTGACGCTTTTGTCGGCCTGCCATTCCTAATCCCATTCCCTCCCGGACCAACCGACACCAGTTGGATTCGCAGTGAAACCGGCACGCTGACCATCACTTATGATTATGTGCCGGAGCCTTCCGCGATCGCACTGTTGGGAGGCGGGGCTGCCTTGGCTCTGCGGCGTCGCCGATCCAACGGTCAAGCGTAGTAGTGGGCCCGTTTAGGGGTTCGCTCCGTCGGTGATTCTCTGAATTGAGTTGCCTGTTTCCCTTTCGGCCCCTTCAGGTGTTGCGCACACCCACGCGCCTGGAGGGGGCTTTTTTGCGAATTTTCTAACGCGTCAAATCTTGAATACGCTCGGTGTTCTCGGGTTGGTTCAATCGATCGTACGCATTGCAAAGAACTCGAGACACTTCCGTCACCAAGGTTTTGGTTCGCTCGTTTGCGTCTTCGGGGTGAACGGGCAATGTCTTGGCAATCTTGCAGTATTCGGTAAACAAAGCATCTGCCCGTTCAATTTCGCCGACTACGACGAGGACACGCGCGGACATCAGCCATGCCGTTGCGCCCTCCGTCCCGATAAGGTTGGGCGTAGGCTGGCCCACAGGAAAAAGAACGTTTGCAACCTCGAGCATTTTCGTCGCGGCGTCCTGCTTAATCTCCGAATCGGTGCGCGATTCAAGGAGCAATCCTCCAAGGCGACGCGTCACGTCGTGATTCTTGGGGAGGTTATTGCAACTGTCGGACCAGCCATTTTCGAGCACTGTCAATGCAGAGGTGGTTTCGCCACAAGCCTGCATGCACAGATATTGTCCGATGACGGCGCGATAATATGCGTGATGCCCGAGCCCGAGTGCCTTCCCGCGAAATCGCCGAGCATCGTTCATAACCTCGATTGCTTCATCACAATGACCGGAGGCCTGCAAAACCTGCCCAAGCCGAATCATGGTTGAACAGGTATGCGGATGATCAATGCCGAATCGTTTCTGTCGATAGCGAACGGCTTCGCGCAAGAGTTCCTCGGCCTCTTGTAGCGACCCTTTGAGCAGCAAGACTTCACCTAGAATCGACTGCGCTTCGGATAGCATGGGATCTGTTTGATCGCTGTATGACATAATTACACCGCGCAATGTCGTTTCGGCTTGATTCAACTCACGCAATTCGAGGTACAGATACGCCAACCCGATCGCTGCGTTTTGAGTTACGCGATCTTCGGGGCCGATCGTTTCCAGAAGCACGTTGTACGACTGCAACGTAATGTTGCGCGCTTCACGAAGCCGCCCGGTTTCCTTGATCACCGAAGCGACTTCAAGTTGGATTCTCGCGGTCATTGGATCGCTGGCACCCAGTGTTTTTGTCGACGCGCGTTGGGCTTCTTCCAAAATGCGCAGCGCTTCTTCGAGGCGGCCGGCTTCGTTGAGCACGCCGCCGAGTTCCTTCATGAGATTGAGTGTTTCGAAGATCGACGCGTCGCCGCTCTCTTTGGTCAACGCCAAGGCGCGCTTGAAATGGGCCGTCGCAGTGTCGAAATCTCCGACACCTTGGTATGCATTACCTAAGGAAAGATGCATGCCAGCTTGGGCTTTCAGCGAACTCGGTGGATCGTCATTCAGGCGGTTCGCAGCCGCATTGAGGACATCCACGACTTTGACGTCTGGGCCCTGACGACCGTAACCAGGAGCGGACAACACTTCCATGATGAAGGTGGTCACTTCTCGGGCCATCGCTTCGTTGGCCACCGCTTTCTTGGCTTCGACAACAGCCATTTCGCGGGCTCGATTCGCCTCGATCGTTTTCCATGCCATCCCGACCACACCAAAGATCAGCGCCATGAATGCCAACGCGACGCCAAATGCCAGCCCCTTGTTGCGCTGGATGTGTTTGCTCATTCGATAGGACAAGCTTGACGGTTTCGCAAGAACCGGTTCGCCGTCGAGGTAGCGCTTCAAATCGTCAGCAAATTCAGAAACGCTCGCGTAACGTCGCTCTTGCTCTTTCGCCATCGCCTTCGCTGCAATGACCTCAAGATCGCCAGCCAATTCTGGGTTGTGATCGCAAAGCTTGGGCGGATCGCTATTTAGAATGATTTGTGCAGCTTGTGGGAACTTCAAGCCCGTCACATCAAACGGCATACTGTTGCTCAACAGGCGATAGAGAATTACACCAAGGGCGTAGATGTCGGCTCGAGTGTTGACGGAGTATGGATCACCACTGAGTTGCTCCGGACTCATGAACGGGAGCGTGCCAATAATTTCGCCAATTCCCGTCAAGAGCGAGGTGTGTTGCGCGTCGTGACTCAGCGCCCGGGCTAACCCAAAGTCAAGGATTTTGGCATTGCCGTCATCGGTGACAATGATGTTGCTGGGTTTGAGATCTCGATGAATGATGCCCATTCGATGGGCGTGCGCAACCGCATCACAGATGGACAGGAAAATGCGAATCCGGTGTGTCGTGCGCAGCCCGCGCTCGTCGACAAATTGGGTAACCGGTTTCCCGGCGACGTATTCCATGGCAATGAAGGCTTGATCGCCATAGGGCGTCGCCGCGATGCCGGCTTCAAAGATCTGAGCGATTCCTGGATGTTGCACTCGGGCGAGAAACTCTGCTTCCTGAAGCAGTCGACCGCGTGTACGTGGGGCCGATAACTCGGGACGTACGATTTTGATCGCAACTTCGCGTTTCGGAAATTCCTGCTCGGCGAGAAAGACGGTTCCCAGTCCGCCCGCACCGAGGCGCCGCGTCAATGCGTATTCACCGATGCGATCGATCGCGGGGCGATCAGAGTCGGCCCTGGTGGCATCGCTTGTGGATTCTCCCAGCTTTGGGTCGTCGGAATCATTTGCGATGCCCGCAAGGGTTTGATCAAGAATCCGCCGCGCACTTTCTGAATCAAGATACATGCCGATAATCCTTGCCCTGACAAAGGTTTCAATAAAATATACGAAGAAAGTCGGGTGAATCATCTGCCGTTTGTTATTTTGTGGTTCTGACGCACTTGTAGCTATTTGTCAGCGATGGTCGCCGGTTTTTTGAAACGCCAAATTCTAATCCTGCACCCGCCATGTCCAAGAATACAAATGATCCAGAAGCCGGCCGAAATCGAACGAATCCGGTGAGTTCGCGTGATTCAGCCGCTCGGTTCATCACGACAAATTGGTCAATGATTCTTGAAGCTGGCAAGGGTGGTGACGAATTAGCCGATCTGTTGCAGATGTATTGGGCCCCCATATACGCATTCCTTCGCCGACGTGGTAATCAGCCCGATGTCGCGTGTGACCTGACGCAGGACTTCATCGCCGAGGTTGTACTTCAGCGCGACTTGGTGAACCGTGCTCGAAAGGATCGCGGTCGTTTTCGTACATTTCTGCTGACTGCGCTTAGCAACTATGTCATCGACCATTCGCGGTCCCGACAAGCCAAATCAATACGAAGAACACGCTTGATTCCACCGGACGAGATGGAACACGTATTGGGTGAGCAGTTCAACGAGCAGGACCCTGCTGACGCCTTCGATCGGCGGTGGGCCACAAGTATCATGGAGAACACAATCCGCCAACTCGAAGATGATTGCATGAAAACCGGCCTTGAAAAACATTGGAAGGCCTACGAACTTTGGGTGTTAAAGCCCGCCATGGGAAATGATCGCCCGGAAACGCTCAACGATGTCGCAAACGCCGTTGGCGTCGCCACTGCGAAGGAAGTGTCGATTTTGCTACACGCCGTCAAACGCCGATTCGTTCGAACACTGCGGCAAGTTGTCGGGCAAACACTTGCAGACCCCAAGGAAATCGACGCGGAAATCATGTCCATCAAGCGGATTCTTTTAGGCGACTAGCCGGTTACGTCGTGTTCGCAAGAAACGAGGCAGGGTAATTATGAGAGACTTGAACGGGCGTTGCCAGAATGCGTAATATCACTATCGCGGCTTGGATGGCGCACGCCAAGTGCTCCATGGGTCGACCTGCTCACTGCCGTCGGGCAACTTTATGTTGTCGATCGCTTCATCGTATGGCGTCCATGATTCTTCGGGAGGAAGTGTAACTTTGTAGACGTCGTGCATCCCCAACATCACCAGTCCGAATGCATGGGAATGAACGAGTTTCGTGCCTTCGACTGGCAAATCCCGTTGGATATTGTTGACCAATGCATGAATTTCACCGGTCCCCAAGTTGACCGCGGTCCAATGAGGCGCGTTGTCGCCCGTGGTTCTAAGGACGTGCAACCAATCTTCATGAATCGTCGCGGACTTGGCTGAAGTTTGCCAGCTACCCAGCACGCTGTTGAGGCCCGAGCCGTAGCGCAACCACCCATAGTCGGCGAATAGTCGCGCCTTATCATCGGGCGAATCTGCCCTGAAGACGGCGTGCGTTCGCGCGGAACCTTCCTGATTTAAGTAACCGGGCAGGATGTAGTATCCTCCGTCGTGCTCCACACACAAGGCTGGTTCGGGCCAAGTCTTAATGACTGCATTGCGAAACTTGAACGGATGCGACCCCAAGCCGTGACGGCGAGCCTCGGTAAGAAAATCTGGCAATTCAATATCGGATACCTGCGGTGTCTTGCGAAATAAGCTTGCCGATTCCCTCGCTTTCTGGTCACGGCGGGATGGCTGTTTAACGCCATAAGTCCAATTGGCATCATTAACTCGAACCAATTGTCGTTCCAGTTTCGCATCGCGCCCCGGAAGGAACGTCCAAAGCTCGCTTGCCATTCGTCGCGTTCCAAGTTCACTCAGATCGTGGCGTTCGATCAGAACTTTGCCGGGCGCGTATGGTGTTATGAACTTCATCCCATCGGCATTGCTCTCGGCAATGATTTTTCCATCCAGATCGAGGACTGCAATCTTGTCGTCTTTGGCGAGCCACAGATTCTCATTATCTGAGACAAGCCGTGGTTCTTTGCACTCAAGCCAGACCTCCAACGCAAGGTCTTTTGTAACTCGATAAATGCCCCCGCGTGTGACAACATACTCTGAAGCCCTGGGCCCAAGGACCCATTGTTTGACCCAATTGCGAGGAGCACCAGGAATCTTCTCGAGAACAGGCATTGGATCCAAGACCTTGGTCACCACATGCGATCGTTTGCCGAGTGCTACTCTAATCTTCTTGCGACCGAATTCGCGGATACGGTCGACCACCGCTTGGTTCATTTGAATCTCTTCGGCGACTTGCCCCAGCAAGATCTCGAATTCTGATTCGTCCAAATCGAACTCAGTTTCCGTTTTCCTTAAGCGGGCTACAAACGGAATTAGTGCAGTGAGGCGTTCAAAACTTGCGGGGCAACAATCTCGTCTGAAGGCTGAATTTTCAAAAGTCGTTGCCGTTTCACCTCGCATTGCGTTAAGCAAGAGTTTGACGATATGAAACTCATCACCCGGATGACTCGCGAGTTCTTGGAGCAATGACTTTATTTCCTGCGGAATAGAATCAACCGATGATTCCTTTGACGACGATTTGCGGAGCCATAACTTGGATGTCAGCAACCTCAAAGTCAAATCACGCGTTTTGGCATTCAGCTCTCCAAATTGTCCATCAACAATCCCACGGAGTATACCGCGATACCGCTTCTCAAAGTTGCTGTAGCGCTCGTACACATCGGGATGTTTACGTTTGATGTTGTTAATGCCGGGCAGATGGCCATGCCCTCGAAACTGATTTAGCGTTACAACGTCTTTGTGGGTGATGGTCTTGCGGCGCACCAGTTCTTCAAATGCGTCCAGCGTGTGTTCCATCAGCGACATGCGATAACCGGGGTGTAAGTCGTTACTTTTGCGAGCCGTTCCTGTCACCAATCCATTCCAGGTAAGAAAAATGAGATTGCGAATTTCCAGGTCATCTGGTTCCAAAAGCGCAGCCGTGCGCAAAAGCGGTAACGCGCTGTCCCACTCGCCAATATGCACTAGCGACAAAGCATGAGACCTAAGCGCCTCTATTTCGATCGATGCCGTGTCTTTTGACGACATGTCTGCATGTGCAGAGAGAAACTTCGAGAGGATCGAACGCAATGACGTGGCCAACGTCGCGTCTCCAACCACCGAAATCGTCTCTTGCGCAAGAGTCACCCCCGCTCTTTGCAACTGTAGGTGAATTGTCGTCTGGATTTGAGCGGCGTCTCGCTTGGTCGTGAATTCTCCGACAATCAGATAGGGCATGCTACGTAGCAACGTGTCACCCGTGAGCTGCGATTCGGTGGTCAACTCGCTGACTTCTTCCAACGCTACGACGGCGACTCCCGGAAACGTCATTAGCAGTTCCTCGGTAAGCGTTCTTAACGACGATTGCATCGCGCTGTGTTCGAACGTTGGATTGCGCGACACGAATTGTGGAACGCACAGGATTTTGAGCTCCTTGTTGGAGGCCAGTAGTGCTGCACTTTGGATGCTCTTTAGAATTGCCCGGAGCAGTTCATCGGGATCTTCGTCGCCCCAAGGTGCACCGCCAGAGGATAAACGCAGTCCTTCGGGCATTGACGCGATGGACCATTCAATGGCCTGTGCCTTGCCGCTTTTGCGACACGTCAGCAAAATAAGCAGATCTGCGCCGGACACTCGACCAACTTTTTGACGAGCGGCTGTTGCTTTCGCCTCAAAAGCAAGCGCCAAGACCTGCTCGCCCAAGGTCTGATTCAGATGTTCCCGATCAACGACAGAATGTCCCTTTGCACTCAATTCAGCCGCGAGCAAGTCTGCAACGATGACGCCTGTGTGTTCCGATCCACTGACAATGATTGCGCAACGGGGTAGCGCGTCCACCGCCAAAACTGTGTTTACAGCCATCACGGCGACGACCGTGGCGAGCAAAGTGAAAAGCCGAATTGCTGACATAAATCGAACCTGTTATTGGGTGCCCGACATTTCAGTCGCACGTTTTATTTCGCCTGCCACAATTTCAGGTCGTCCATTGGCCGTTGATCCTCTTGGAATCTAAGCCCTGCGACTGCTTCATCATACGGGAGCCATGTATCGGAGGGCGGCAACTCGACCTGATACACTTGCATATTGGCGACCAACAGCAATTCAAAAAGTGTTGACTTAACGAATTGCCGTGCGTCCACTTTCAAATCGCGTCCCACATCGACAACAATCGCGCGAGCTTCGCCAGTCACAAGATTGACGGCTCCCCATTGTGGCGGGCAGTCTTGGTAGTCGCGAAGAAAATGCAACCACTCGCCTTGTACCACCGATGAGTTAATGCTGCTTCCGGTCGACCACACAACATGAGCGAAATTTCCATGGTATCGCTGCCAACCCAGGTCGGTCACCATTTGAGGAGCACTGTCCGGCGTGTCTACCTTGAAGACAGCGTGCCGACGGGCGTAGCCTTTTATTGTTGAGTACGCCGGTAGCAAGTAGTACGAACCGTCAAATTCGACGCAATCGGCCATTGGTGGCCAGTTATGACTTGTACTTTTGCGATACTCATATGGGTTCAAGTACAGCCCACATGCACGGCTCAGCGAAAAGACATCGGGGACAGCCTCCCCAGAGACTTTTGAAATCAGCGGGGCGAATCCAGGTTGGCCGGAACGATGCCGCGCAAAACGGTCGGGTAGATTTATGTCGTCGTTGAAATTGTGGTCATCCACTTTGAACAATTGCCCGGTCAGTTTCGGAGGCCCATTTGTATTGAGCGTCCAGATCTCATGGGCCGACCGCCATCCCCCTTCGGCACTCGTATTCCGGCTCTTGACCATGGCTTTCCCCGGGGCAAACGCTCCGAGTTCCTTGAATCCTGACAACTCTATTCGCGCAACAATAATCCCTGCGCCATCGACAATGAGCAACTCACTTGTCGTACCGATCCACAGGTATTGCGAATCCCAAGCGATCCGCGGAAAACCCCCTTCGTGGATTTTCTCAAAAGCATGATTCGATGTGACCCGGTAGACTTCGCTTCGGGAGGCAACAAATTCGACTTCGTTAGGTCGTGCAACGACCCAAGACATAACGCGCGTGGGAGCACCGGGAACCTCCGTGAGGTTCGGAAGTTCGCTTCCGTTTGTCGATACATTTTTGGCGGACTCGGACTGTGACTCACTTAATCTTGTGTGTGCCATCGCCCGAATCTTGCCGAGGACACGATCTGACAGTTGAAGAGGGTCTCTTGACGAGTCAAGCAAGGCGTCGAATTCGATGCCATCTTCCTGGCTTTGAAGTCGCCTCATTCGATCTGCAATGTTTTTCAATTCGATCAGGCGTTCAAAGTCGGAGGGGCAGCAGTCTTGCCAGAATCGCTTGTCTCGAACCGATCTCGCATCGGGGCTGGGTTTGTGCTTGAGAAACATCAGAATGACATGGTGTTCGTCACCTGGCGCGGTTGCCAGATTGTGTAACAATTCGATAGATTCGTCATGGGCGGGATCGAGCGATCGCCAACTGTCGCTCGACAGCCGGGAAACCAGCATGCGCAGCGCCTTATCGCGCATTTTTTCGTCGAGATCACCATACTTGCCGTCGAGGATGTCTCTCAATGCTCGACGATAGCGGGTATTGAATGCGAAGTATCGCGCTGCGACGTCGGGAGACTCCCGCTTTACCCTACCTGTATCGTACAGGTATCCATTGCTGCGAAATCCACGCAATGCGCGAAGATCCTCGAGGCCAATCGCTCGGCGGCGGGCCATGTCTTCGAATGCATCAAGGGTCTGCTCCATCAATTCGACGCGGCGGGCAGGATCGCGATACTTTTTGGGCAGGCCCGCGGAACTCGACACCATTCCTCTGAGTGTGGCGAAGATGAGCCTGCGAATTTCCAGATTGTCCGGGGCCCAGAGCGACGCGATTTTTAGTAAAGGGAGTGCATCTTTTCTTTCGCCCATTCGGACCAGCGTAAGTGCATGAGCAGCCAACGCCTCGCTCTCTTCGCTATTGGGCATGGGAGTTCGCTCGTTGCCCGTTACCGACAATAGCTCAGCAAGCGCTGATGAAAGCGCGCCAGCCATCTCTTCATCACTTGATGCGGTTACCTTTTTTGTACCCAACGAAGCGCCTGCAGTACGCATTTGAATGGCCAAAGTGGTTAACGATTTCGATTCGGAATTGGTTGTCATGAATTCACCGAGTAGAAAGTTCGGCGCATAGAATTTCGGAGAATCGGGAACCAACTGTGATTCGCGAATCAGCGACTCAACTTCATCAACTTCCACAACGACGACCCCCGGAATTCGAATCAGCAGATCTTCGACTAGTTTCTTGTAGGTTGATTGTTTGCCGATTTGCTCATAGGTGGCGTCGCGACAAATGAATGGTGAAACACACACGATATTGATCGACTCGTCTGCGGCAAGCGTCGCTGCCTGGTTGACGCTGGCCATAATCGTCACCAATGACTCGCCCGGTTGTGTTTGGTTCCAAAGAGCGCTGCCTTTCAACAACCGCAGGCCAGCCGGCATCGACGCGACCGACCATTCAATGGCTATCGATTTTTCGTCGTCGCGGCATGTCAGGAAAATCAGCAGGTCGGCGCCAGCGATTCGTCCTACCTTCTGGCGTGTTGAGGTTTCACCCGCCGCGAACGCTTGTGCTAGTAATTGCTCGTCCAATGTGCGACTGAGATTCTCGCGGTCGACAACTGGATAGCCTTTTGCAGTCAGTTCCGCCGCAAGGAGGTCGGCGACAATGTTGCCGGCGGGTTCCAGCTGACTAACAATAATGGCGCAGCGTGGCCGCACATCAGCCGCCTGTACCACACTCGCGGTCGTCGCCGCAATAGCAATGATGGCTGCGATGAATGTTTCACATCGACGAGATTGAGGCATATGCGGGTCCTTCGTTGGCGGATAATTATTTGACTGGCCGACAATATATTTGATTTGACGTTGTAGGGCCCAGATTGTTTCACCGAACTCCTGCGACGAAGATGACTCGAAACGCTCTCTGCGGCCCAATTGAGCGGGATTTCTCGCTGCAATTTGCCCGTTTTCGATTATTTTCCACCGTGAAAGGTAGTTCTCGCGAAACATCCCCAGAATAGCGCCGTCTAATGAATTGAAACGCATTGGCTGGAATCGGAGATCGCAGTGACATGACCAAGGGACGATCACTGGACATGGCGTCCCACCTTCCGCGCATGCGCCGGGTTGCGTTGCGTTTCCTGGGCGATCCCGACGAAGCCGACGAGGTTGTGCAGGAAGCCTGCCTGAAGGCAATTCGTTCGCGGGCTTCCTTTAATGGGAAGTCGAATATCGCAACGTGGATTCATAGCATTGTGACTCGGTGCGCTTTGGATCAACTGCGTATTCGTCGTCGCCAAGCCCACTACTTGATCTCGTCTGGGAATGGGCAATTGGCGGAATTGCAGGGCAAAAAGCCCGAGGGGCCAGTCGAGCAGGCTCAGCTTAAGGAGCTACGCTCGTCGATTCACTCGGCGATTTCGAATCTGCCTGATGACTGTCGCGATGCATTCATGCTGACGCAACTTGACGGGTATACGTACGACGAAGCGGCCAGCATTGAAGGTCAGCCACGCGGAACCATTGCTTCGCGTGTTTTTCGCGCCAAACAATTATTGACCACACAGTTGTACAAGGAGTTGGATCGAGAGGTGACAGATGATTCATGAAGGTCTAAATGAGCAAATTTCTCAACTGGTTGATGGCGAATTGACCAGTGATGGCGCGAATCGAGTGCTACTTAAAGCTCTACCGAACAAGGATCATCGACTCGCGATGCTTCGGATGCTTCGGTTGCGTCACGCGCTCGCGTCTTGGCGGAATCAAGGTGTCGAGTCAGATGAATACAAGCCAATACACCGAACCGTGTCCCCTCAATCACAATTCCGAAATGCATTAATTGGCATGGCCGCAATATTGGTCGTGTCCGTATCGGCGCTGATATACCTTGCTTCTGTGCAGGGGGAGCGCGGATTGCAAACGCCAGGCTTGGTAGGCCCAGGCGTTCGCTCGGGCGTAAAGTCGATCAGTCGTGACGACGCCGCAAGGATCCTCAGCCTGCATGAATCGATTACGGGGCCCGTCGCTTGGCTCGCGATCTTGCCCGAGAGTGTTCAAGTGCAAAAACTGAACCAGGCGGGTGACGGTATGCAGGCCGACGATACGCGAGCCATCGTATGCTTTTTAAACATCGAGTCGCGCGGTAGTGAATTCTTTCCAACGACACCGGATCTCATCATCTGCCGTATGGACAGAAAGGCAACGCTGACGATTCCCTCGAGTGGCAAGCCGTCCAAATCGATGCAGATTCAACTCGTCGCCCTTCATCGCGACGGAAGCCTTGGAATTCAGTATGCGATTAGCTTGGAAGACACCCCCGCCAGCGACATGCAGACATCGACGCTGACAGGATTCATTCCACTAAGCGGCGACGCCCGTACGCTTGGCCAATTGGCCAACTCGGGGACTGTCTTGGATGTCGCGCTGAGCGCGTCCCTATTGGCGGCTACCGGATAATTTCAATGAGCGCCGCATATGCATTGATGGTTCTGTGTTGTTTAACCGAAGTTGGCGCCCCAACGGTTGGTTACTTTGCATCTGGTGACACCGCAATTGTTTCGATCGATTCGCCCGATGGAGGTGAGATTGCCGTTGGCGGACTTGACGATCAACACATCGAAACACTTGTCGTCAAAAACGGTAAGGTGCGTTTTCAAGTGCCAAGAATCCGAAGCCGCACCGTGTTCGATTTACGGAATCGCCGGCAAGCAAGCGCCATTATTGCGCAGGTCGTGGCGTATCCGTGCGGTCAACGGATGTGGAGTGATGAAAAGATTGAAATCTGTGCGCTGGGAGCACCACAGTGGTTTTTGCAATGGGCGTCAGTCGTCGGCATCGAACTTAGCGTATATCAATCTGTTGAATCCTTGGTGCGCAGTTCATCAAAGGTCGACGGTGACAGACTTGTTCTGTTGGGCGACGAGTCTGGTGTCGATGATCCCGTGGCCTGCCTTGAGATTGCACAACGGTGCTCTGCCAACATCCTCGTATTGGACGCAACGTGGTTCGAGAAGAACGACGGCAAAAGTGCGACTCTGAAGATCGAGCATTTACCGGATGCGTTTAAGAGGTTAGAGGAATGGAATTGGCGAGAATTGCCGCGTTTTATTACTTCCTGGCGGCCACAATTGTTTTGGTCGAATCGTGCGGTGATAGCCAAGACCGATGATAGGGTTCTCATTGAGATGTATATGAAACCGGGTCTGCCTAACTTTGTCGTTGGGAGTTTTGTGCCATGGGCAGAACAAATTGGAAAGTCAGACGTTGCCGATGCGTTTCTGGCGGCGCTAATGCTCTCGACTTCGCGTGCCAAGCCGGTGGAATCGCTTTCCGGCAGACTCGTGGTTCATCCCGACGCAACCCGGTGGCCAGACAAGAATCGTCCGGTATTGTCGAACGCCATGAGCGTCGAAAGTTTGCGTCAACCAGCAAAGATGATTCATGTCGTTGACGTACGGGGTACGCAAGAAACGTCACTCTCAGCAAAGCAAATCAATCAAGTGCTAGACTTGGCCAATGACCAATATGTGTTGGTACTCGGTGATGATCCTGTACTTGAATTCGTTCGCGGGTTGCCCCAGCGCGATGGAAAGCCAGCAAAGCAAAGTGACACAATGTGGATGACGGCCGACAGTCTACCAGCTAAGCCAGCAGATCAGGAGGCGCTGATGCGCGTCTTGACTAGCCTAACACTACCAATGATTCCAACTTTGGAGCCAGTCCGATGATGACCCAATTGAAGGTATCGATGATCCCGATCCTCGTTGCTGCTTCATTAGTTTCTGCGGATGCAGCTGATCCCGAGCAGAGCACAACCGAAACTGTCAAACCGATTCCCATTCGATTGGCTGTTTTTGACGTACAGGTCGACAAAAAATTGCCGGTTACATCGGAGGCCGCGACCGATCGCGTTCTTGCGCTTTGTGGAATCCAGACGAATGTGACCCTCGTCGATAGAGCGGAGCTATCCCGGGTCGCCAGCGAACAGAAAATGTCGCTTTCCGGACTGACGGATGCCGGCGAAGGGGTGAAACTCGGGGGCTTTGTCGCGGCGTCGCATATCCTTGTTGGGCGGCTTTCCACCATTGGGCAGTCCAACTATCTGATTCTCAAACTTGTGGATGTGGAGACCACTGAACAGAAGGTGATTTCGTTGCGGTCCCATGCCAGCGATAGTCCGGACAAGTTGTTTGATCCGCTTGAGAAGAAATTGGCCGATGCACTGAACATCATGCCGACGAAGGAGACGCCAGACGACGGTGCAGATCTTAAGCAATTTGCGGCGTGGTTGCAGGGCTCAACCGTCTTGGTTGACATAAGCGAGAAGCACATCAATCGCCCGCTTCCTGATCCTAGTTCCGCAGTCGTCGCGTTCAACATGCTTGGAAAGCTGGGCATCAACGTCGTCATGCCCAACTCTCCGCCCGCGGGATGGAAGGATGCATTGCTATCCTCCGGACAATTCCAAGAAGCCAAGGTCGATTATCTGCTGGAGGGCGAGGGGCTCAGTAGTTTCGCAACCGAATTACGTGGTTTGACAAGTTGCCGCGCTCGGGTGGAACTTCGATTGGTCCCGGTGCCTGGTCGCAATGTGATGATAACGGAGGCTGGAATCGGCGCGGAAGTTGATCTTGCCGAAGCACTTGCGGCCAAAGCGGCGCTTGAAGAAGCAACTCGCGAAGCTGTTACCAAGATGATCAAGACTGGTAACACCAAAATCGCACCGTGAATTGATCGGATGACCCAACGGTTGCTCCTGCTTTGAAACAGAAATGTGTTGCCGCGAAGTGAACCATTGGAATTCAGCCAACGAGAACGTGACCACAACGGTAGTGGCCCATATGTTTTTATCCAAGAATCGCTTGATGTCGGCACACCTTTTCGCACTTGGGGTTTTGGCAACACTGTTTCCAGTAGTTGTGCGTGCCGAGTTGCTATGTGCGGTCATCCCAACAAGCGACGACGCCACTTTGGCGCACATCGCAACCCTCGTTGAGTCGCAAATGCCTGAGGATGTCGAGATCGCGTTGGTGAATCGAGCAGATTTTCAGAGAATTCTTGAGGAGAAGTCACTGCACCAATTGCACATCGCTGCGGCGGTTGGGGAACGACATCGTACTGGAAACTCGCTAAATGCCGAACTTCTCCTACTCGTTTCTCCGGGAGTTCGGGCGGGCGTCATTGAATTCACCATTGTGGAGGTCAAGTCCGGACTCAGGCTAATCCACAATGCATTGGCTGCAACCGACGAGGACGCCATTGGCGCGTTTACAAAAACGTACGTACGATTTGCATTCCACAAGCTATCGGAAAAACTCGAGCGGGTCGTGGCTGTCCCTCCGTTTTCATGTGACAACTTGACGTATGAATTTGCCCCGCTCATGCAGGCGTACGCTGAATCGCTTGCGGGAATCCTGCAGCAGACGCCGGGTACTCGCGTGGTCGAACTTGAAGAGGCAATCGCATTGGGCAAAGAGATCGCGATAAGCCCGGCCGAATCCCTTAATCGAACTCTTCCCTATTACTTTATGGGCAAATTCAAACGTTATCCCAACGGCAAAAGCGACGTGGCAATAGAACTAAGGATTGACAAGAAAACCAAATCGAGGGTTGCGGCGACAGTAGAAAATGATTCTGGCATAAAAGCATTCTTTGAAAACTCGCTTATTGAACTTCTGGACGGTGCGAATGTGATGTCCACCGAAATCCGTCCTGAGCATGGGGTGGAAGCTGAACTGCTTACGATGCGAGCGGATCATTTTCGAATTCTTGGAGAGGACTTGGCCGCGATTACGCTCTATGAATCGGCGCTGCTTCTTGAGCCAGGGCGAAATGACGCACGCATTCGAATTATTGAATTGCTTATCAGGCGCATCAAGAATACTCGCCTTAGTTCGCACGACCAAACCTATGACGCGGAACTTTGTAACCGCCTGGCCCGCACCGTTTTTCGTTACCACATCCGCGGGCTCGAGCATATCGAATACTTGATTCGCGGCGAAACAGAGCGTGAACCTGCGTGTAAGCTATGGGTCCGTTTCGGCTGGGCCATGCACTCCATCGTGAGTCGGCAGATTAGCAATCATGTGCAACAGCATCCCGAAACAAATGAGCTAGCCAAGAGCTTGATGCGGCGGCAGTATCGCCTTCAAGAACTCGTTTGTCGAACGGTGCGGATGAAGCCTGTTCAACTTCAGCGTGTGAAGGACTCGGGGAGTTTATTGCGCCATATCAGTGAGAGTCTTGACCTGAGTGAGTTCGTTCACGATTTCGCAAGAATCCTGCGGGCGATGGAAACACAAGACAACTCGTTTGAACACATGCTTTCAATGCTTGCAGGTTTCCAAAACCGTGAGGACGTTTTCCGTCTCATCGAATCCAGTGGCGAGGATTGCTCAAGAGTCCGACTCTTGCCGAATGCCTGCAGGTTGCGCCTGGGTATGGCGGGAAAAGGCACCCCTGACTTCAAGCAGTTGTTAGAAGAACTGACCGAGGAGGTATCGAGATGCAGTTTCTCCGACCGAACGCTAACCCGCCAAATGAAGGATTTTAGGGACTATGTCAAGAAGCAGGAACGACGACGCGAAAGGAATAAG
>BQJS01000044.1 GCA_021604825.1 Phycisphaerae bacterium
CGTTGAAGTATCGAAGGGCGCACGCACCCAACCCCCAAGCCTTCGCACAATCTGCGAGTGCCCATTCCATCGTCAGCTTGGTGTGTCCGTAGGGGTTGATCGGAGCTTGTGGCATGCTTTCGGTGATGGGGAATTCCTTCGGCTCGCCGTAGGTTGCGCACGTTGAGCTGAATACGAATCGCCTAATATCGCAATGGCGCATGACATCGAGCAAACCAATCGTATTGGCGACGTTGTTCTTGTAATACTTCAGCGGTTCGCGCACTGATTCGCCGACATCGAGAAACGCGGCAAAATGCATGACCGCATCGACGCCTTGGCTTAGCGCTTTGGAGAGCGTGTCGAGGTCGGCCAGGTCAGCTTGAATGAATTGCACGCCATCAGGAACCGCCGCCCGATGTCCGGCGCAAAGATTGTCGTACACCGTCACGTCGTGACCGGCTTGCACCAATCGCCGAACGCAATGACTTCCCACATAACCAGCCCCACCGGTGACCAAAACATTCATCGTATATTTCCATCCATGGTTGGCGACGATCGCCGATTCCAGAAACATCGGTTTACTCTAAATTGCATCGACGCAAGCCACCCATCAAGATCAATCGAATCTGTGTCAACCGGAGAGATTCTGACGACAAATCGCTCGCTTGTCGAGGTGCGGCCCACCCAGAGAGTTAATCACGCGGTTGTGAATATTTGAGGGAATGCTACGAATTCCCAGTAGTATGCTTCGAAGATATCGGGATCGGAATCGTGTGGATGGCGCTTGCCACACTGTGACTACTCGGAGAGTTTCAAAGATGAAACATCGACTATGGATTGTGTCGTTGGTTATGTTCTCATGCAACGGGACAGGCTTGAAGACCGCAACTGCTGAATCTTTTCCCAAGCTGGCGCCGTATTCCGCAATCAGCTGGAAACCGAGCGTCGAAATTGGCGGCCAATGGTACGCGTTGCTCGCGATCGACGAGCATTCCGTTGACGACATCATCAGGTTTGCAAAGCAGAAATACGAACAACGATGGGTAAAGCGTTTCAGCGAAGATCTGGTTCAGGTTCTTACCGAGATGGGCCACCCGCCAGGCAAGACTGTGAATCTCACCGTCCGCAGTATGGAGACTGGCAAGCAGGAAGTTTTCAAAAACGTGCCAATGACTCGCGAGAATCGCGCGAAGATTCTCAATCCGCCTGCGCGAGGCAGTGACCTCAAGGACGCGATGGACGTTTTTCAGAAAGCCCTCGACGCCCAATGGGCATATCGCCACGCCAGCGACGCGGATTTTAACGCGGCGATTGATGTGCTTCGGTCAAAGCTCGACAAGGACGATTCAGAAGTCGAATTGGGCGTTGAACTTCAGAAAATTATTGCGATGGGAATCGATGGGCATTCAGGCATTAACTTTCGAGTCCAAGGCGGCGGCTACTTACCGTTTCTCATTGAGCCCATCGGCGATCGATTCGTCGCCTTCAAACCAGACCGATCGGGCTTCCTCTCGCACAATTTGCCTTACGTGACGGCGATCGACGGTGTGGAAGTAGGGGCATGGTGTCGGGCTGCTTCGGTCTTGGTTCCAAAGGGCTCACCGCAATACGTCCGCCGGCATAGCCTTCGAGTCATTCGCAATGTGGATTACGTACGAACCTTATTGAATCTACCGATCAAGGATACAGTCCGCGTCCGGCTGAATTCTGCCGACGGGGGCTCCAGCCAAACGACTTCGATTCCCGTCGCGTCGCGAAGACCGATTTATGGCATTTGGCCGCCTCGCCCGTCGGGGTATTGTGAATCCGACATCGCCTATTTGCGTCTACCTAAGATGAACAGCGATGCGCTGGAAGAGATCAAGACGTGGATGCCTCGGTTCCATGATTCTTCGGGTTTAATCGTCGATGTGCGTGACAACGGCGGGGGATCGCGCGAGGCGCTGCGTCTGTTGTATTCCTATCTCGCCGCACCCGACGATCCGCCGCGAGCGTTTACGGCGGCCCGTTATCGACTGTTTCGCGAATTCGATCAAGACCACCTGGCGAAACGATTCATGTATCCAAAGGATTCGCAACGTTGGAATACAGCAGAGCGAAGTGCCATCGACGGTTTCCTAGAGAGTTTTCGGCCACAATGGACCCCGCCCGAAAATCAGTTTAGCCCATGGCATTACATGGTGTTGAGTCCGCTTGATGAATCGGGCGTGTATCACTACGACAAACCCGTCGCAGTGCTTCTCAATGGTAAGTGCTTCAGTGCGACAGATATATTTCTAGCCGGCCTGAAGGGTATGAAAAATGTGACACTTATTGGCACTCCAAGTTCTGGAGGAAGTGCTTTGTCTCAGCGTGTGACTTTGGGACGATCGGGATTGCGCATGCGGATCGCTTCCATGGCTTCATTTCAAGCCGACGGCAAGCTATTCGACGGCAACGGTGTGCAGCCTCATGTTCTCGTGAATCAGGCTCCAGAGTATTTCATCGGTGGCCGCGACGAAGTGTTGGAAACCGCAAAGTCGATGTTGGTAGTTCCACAGTCGAAGGAAAGCAAGTGATCGCGACGGCGGTGGGCAATTACGGGTGTAGAACAGCTTGCAAGAATGCGTCGATGTCAGCCGGGTCAACGATGCCGCTTCCATCTGAATCGGCTGCACAATAGTCGTCGCTGTTCGTTACATCGCCGGTTAGCACGCGAACCAACCCGCCGATGTCCAAGCCATTGATGTGGCCGTCGCCACTCACGTCACCCGGCCTGCGATCAGCACATGCATCCTCAAAGTCGGCCACACCATCACCGTCGCGATCTGTGTAAATCCACCCGGCATGCTCCATAAGCAAGCCAGCCGAGTTGGCTTCTCCGCATACCGGGTATTCGCACCCGACAGGAGGTGCCGTCGGATCGACGATCAGATTGCCCGTCAGTGTTGTGATGTTAGCCATGCTTTGCGGTTGAAAGTAGTATGCTTCAACATCCGGCGAACTGAGTCGCATTGTGTTTCCGATGACCGAGTTCTCACCAACCCAATGGAACTTGAACGACGACCCTGCAACATCGAATACGCCGTTATCGACAAACGTAAAGTCTGTCGACCCTTCATCCACGAAGAACGCGGGGTTTCGCGCCAAACCCGGCGCTAGAGGCACCCCCGAAACAAGGTTCCCGATTACCACAGAATTCGGCTGCCATCCAATCGTGTACACCGCCCCCCCGTCGGACATCATCTGCACAACGTCTTGAATCCTATTTTCAACGATGGCAAGCTCTCGGGCCGGTGACTCCCGCTCGTCCCAGAATCCTCCCGCCGAAATACCCATGTACGGAATTCGCCGAATCAGGTTGTTTTGAATGTTCGAGCGATCCGTCAGCCCCACCCACACACCGACGCAGCCTTGAAACACAACGCCACAATCCTGCACGACGTTGGAGATGACCTGATTCTCGTAAGCAACCTGTTCCCAATTGTTAATGACCCATTGCGCGTTGTTGCTAACCTGACGATATCGATCTTCCCCCACGAGCACGCCGTTGCCGGCAATGTCCGTCACGATCGACCCAATCAGCGAACAGCTGCGACACCATGCCCCCAACATCACTCCCCAACCGCCGCAATGCGATACCTTCGCCCGCACCAACTCGCACCCCTCAGCCACTTCGAACTTGACCGCAGCCGGTAATTCATACGGCGACAGACCGCGCGACTCGTAATACCCGGACTGCCACGTCGAGTACCCGCCCGGCGGCAACGCCCACGCGCAATGTTCAAACGCAAGGTTGACGAATCGCAGATTCCGAACCGGCGTTCCGTCGCTGAAGTCCCCGCGCACGACGAGCAACTCTGTTGCTATGGGTGCAACAACCTCAGCCGATTCGACAAACTCGCCCGGCATCGGTCGATACGTCAATACGCCCGTCGTTTCATCAAGGAACCATTCGCCAGCCGCATCCAAAAGCGCCGGATGATTCTCGATCGCATACCTCGGATGATCGCTGGTTTGAAAGATCGAATTGACCACGCCGACCGCGCCAAGGGGTTGCGCCGTCGTCACTGTAAGCGCCGTCTGGTCCACATTCGCAACACGCACGCGAGACGTCGTCCACTCGTGCAGCATGCTTAGCTCAGCGCCCGCCAGGTCCGTTCCTGTCGGCAGATCGCCTTGCGAGAACGCAAAGGTATAACGCGTATCTGTCCCAACCGCCGGATTCGGTCCAGCCACGTGCAGAAAACCGGTGTTCGGATGTCGCGCCCGTTGTCGCCGATTCCCGTTAACGAATAACTCACGAAACGTCCACTCATCCGACGCAACGCCAGGCACAGTCGTCGACCAAGTACCATCACCATGATCGACCCATCCACCGATCAAGCGCCCGCCACTGATCACCGGACGCTCATCCTCATAAGCCGCATAATGCACAAAGTGACCAGCCGGCGCCGAATCCAAAGCGTCAAAAACGATGGGCGACTCAATCCGATACACACCGCCACGTAAGTGAACCCTAACGTCATTGGCGACACCAGCGGATACCAGCGAACGCACCGTCAGCCGCGCCCGGTCGACCGAAGCAAACGGCAGATCGATTGTCCCGGGATTTCCGTCATCACCGTCCGGCGAGACATAGAAATCGCTGGGTGCTGCGTTCACCGGAAGGGGCAATGCAACCATTATGGCTGCCAACCCCGTTGACCAGCAACCACAATGCCGCGACGCCACGCGCAAAATGCGCGTGATGAATGCCCGTAACCGAGTTCTCATAGCCCCGATTCTACCAGATTGGGGCGGCTATTTTCTATTGCATAAGATTGCACCTTTGCTGAATTCGTTCGGCGTAGAACCTGGCCAGCTCTCAGATCAATCAAGATGACCAAAAGAAAAGACGCCCGCCGTATCCTGTCGTTATTTCGACCTGACACAACCGGCGTCAAGGGGTAGCCAATCGTCTGTTGCCAAGTTTGCGCACCTTCGAGACCAAGTGAATGGTCTTGTTTCTCGGGGATCATTTGTAACGCTTCATCCTATCATGAGATCGCGGTCCTTGGGTCGGGACGCGAATTCGATTTCTGCCAATACAAATCAAGATCGTACACCGGAAACTCAAGGGCGATTGACCGATCGTTGCTTCAGAACACCGATTGGCATAAGTGTCCACCGGACTATAGCTCGCCCATAATTTGCATTTTGTCGCAATAGGGTGTTCGCCTCAAAATTTGACTCGGCCGCTGAAACCCGATCATTCAAAGTACGATCGGGTTTTTAATGCACAATTGGAATCAAACCCATGTGGCTTTGGGGCTAAAAGGACGCGCTCGCGAACGGTAGTTGCGGATTTGCTGATCGGTACTTTCAACAAGAGTAGCGCCTCAATTATTTTTTGATTATTTCAAGCGAGTTCTTAATGTCCGCTTGGTATTATCTACGAAGTCTTCTGTTACCGTAGCGCACGATACGAGAATGGTGGAACCATCCATCGATGGGTCGGGTCATTGCTTATTTGAATACGAATACATCTGCAAACATCGCTTTTTCCTGCGCGGGCGTTTGCTTGATCGGTTGAACTACAGCGGGCTCATTCGAAGCGTTATGGATATAGCAGTAGAAGTGCGCGCGGACAGTTGTACCCAACGTCAATAGAGTCATGAGGCCCGCCGTAGATGGTAAGTCTTGATCAAGCTTGATGATACAGCGCGCACGTATGCCAAGAAGAACGGCTTCAAATCTACTGCGTCAATGCGACCACTGCGCGCACGAGATTCAAATCACAAATCGTGCTCGAAAGTAACACTGGTCTCTCCGCGCGATTGATCGCGCCCTATGATTCAAGTTCAATTCTGAGAATCATACTGTGGGAAAGAACATTGCTTCGCGCTCGGTGCGACTGAAAAAAGTTCGTACCCGGACGGATTGACATTCGAGTTAAGAATGTGCTATTTCTAAATGCACAAATGCAACTCGCCCGCCACCCAACTCGTACTCGTAACCACAAAAGCACGAAAGAGGCCACCATGTCGACCGTCGCAGGCGCGCACCGTCAAGAGAAGCACCTTCGAATTCTCGCTCTCATCGTTTTAGCAATCCTGACACCGTGTCTTACGTTCGGACAAGGTGGCGGTGGTCCTGGCGACATAGACGATGGCCCTCTTGAGCCCAATTGCCCGAACTACCCGAATCCCAGTTTTGATCCTCGTGGCTGTTGCGGAGATCCATATGAATTATCCATGTCCATGGGTACGAATGGAGGCTTAGAGGGTGTCGAGGAAGAGTGCGAAGGATGTCTGCCATTTTCTTGTGCGGCTGAGTGCAACGAATACTTTTTTCCGGAATGCGGTGGCCAAAACAAGTGCTATCGGGGAGTCGTCAATTGCTGCCTCCCACCATGCTTCTGTGAACAGGAGTACCTCTGCAACGATGACGCATGCTATGACCGTGGTTGTGATCCAGACACGGGATGCACAGAGCGACTAAAGTGTCTTGATATCTATCCTCCTAATGAACGAGGTTGCCACGCCGACTACTGCGATGGATCAAGTGGAACGAATGTATGCGTTCCATTCGATAGAGCAGAAGGAGATTGGTGCACCACCGCTGACAATGGATGTGGAGTTTGTAATGCCGACCTCGTCTGTGTGCCGACAAATTGTGACGATGGAATTGAATGTACTTCAGATTATTGTGTTAACCAAGACCCGCAAGGTATTCTCCCGATGAAGTGTAAGCATGTTACGCAAGACTCGCTTTGCGACGACGGAGAATATTGCAATGGACGTGAGGAGTGCTGGTTGTCCGGTTGTTACTTCCCCCTAACTGATCCTTGCCCGGATGATTTAGTATGCAATGAGAATGAAGACACATGCGACTGTGATGATGATTTCGATTGTAACTTTGATGACTGGGTTTGCAACACAAGCACCTGCGTAGGTGGCGTCTGCGTAACCGAGTATCACAACGGTGCCTCATGTGGGGGTGGAGTCGATCCGCCTCCTTGCTCAAGATATGAGTGCTCGTTCGGGGCTTGTATATTGGTTCCCGACAATGATGGTGCTTCCTGTGGTAACCCAAGTGATATTTGCAGAATTGGGACCTGCCAACAGGGCAGTTGCGAATACCAAGCCAATCACGGAGCAGACTGCGGAGTTTGCAAGGAATGCGTGGGGCTTTCATGTGAGCATGTTTATTGCGACGATGGCGTGGATTGTACGTACGAGTACTGTAGTGAGGACGTCGACGGTTGTGTATACATTCCATACGACGGTAATTGTGACGACGGGAATTACTGCAATGGTGCTGAGCAATGCACCCCTGACGGCTGCATTGATGGGCAAGAACCGTGTCCCCCAGATGACGGTCTGTTCTGCAACGGGCAAGAAGGATGCGACCCAATAAACGGATGTTTTGAGGCCCAACCTCCTTGCCTGGATTCTCAAACGTGTAATGAAGCAGCGATGCGATGCGATTGCGCGAGTGATGCCCAATGTTCACATCTCGATTCAGAATGTTCGACTGGTCGATGCGATCCTGACTCAGGTACCTGCGTTGCGGAAGAAATCGATTGTGGCCCGAAGCCGGCCGACGCGCCCGATTGTTGTATTTGGGGGTGTCATGGGTCCGGAGGGTGCAACTGTGAGTCGAGTTTTGATGCAGACACGGTGGAGCAGCCTAACCAATGTGGCGTGCTGTTTAACCCTACGCAATGCAGTTCCAGTTATTACTCTTCAGATGAGATGTGCGATGACGGCATCGAGTGCACTTTGGACCATTGTGTTTCTGAGGTAATCGATTCAACCCCTGGCAACGTCGTGCGAAGTTTCTTATGTGAAAATTTGCCCTTGGACGCTCGCTGTGCGAATAATTCATATTGTGATGGTGCCGAGTTATGTGATCCAGATCAAGGAGGCTGCATTGACGCGACCGAAGGGCCTTGCCAGCTGGGAGAGACTTGCGAAGAAGATTCGGACGAGTGTACGAATTGCACAGTCGTTTGCAGTGACGGTTATGTCTGCAATGGAATCGAGTGGTGTAACGCAAATGACGAGTGTGAATCGCGCCCACCTGTTTCTTGCGGCCCAGGCGCATATTGCACTGAGCCAGATGGCGCATGCTCGCCCTGCCCGCCCCCACCCCCGCCGGCTGCGGTGTATCTTGAGCCAGTCGACGATGCGGTTGGCGTTGTCCGGAAGCCCTTGGTGTTCAAGTGGGAATCCGAACCTAGTGCGACGCGATATAGACTTTGGGTTTACGATGATTCCCACGACCCTTACAGCGAAGTTGTTCCCCAGTCGGCGGTGGCCAATGGCATAATCGAGCATGAAGCGAACCGTACATTTTCGCCCAACACGACCTACACGTGGTGGGTTTCCGTTATTGAGGAAGTCGGGCCATGCAATCTAATTCAAGTTACGCGTGGTGAAGATTGGCAATTCACCACCGGTTCAGAAGATGCCTGCACCGATGCTGACCCCTTGCTGATTACACCCGTCGCTGTCAGTCCACCCGACGATGGCGAAGCTTCAGATGGAACTGTCTATCCGAATATCAATGCAGGCATGGGTACCTTCAGTTGGTCTGGTAATGCTCAGCGATACGATGTCTTCCTTGCCGAGCAAAGTGAGGTGCTTGAAGAGAACGAAATTGCAACCAACATTCAGGGATCGCAAGGGATCACAAACCTGCCCGTTGGCGTACCATTAAACAGAAACACATGCTACAAATGGAAGGTCCGCGGCCGCGTTGAACGATGTGATGGCGTTTGGGAAACCGTTGATGGCCCTACGTGGTATTTTTGCACGAATGATGTTTGCGAGATTCAGCCTCCGCTCAATCCCAATCTGAACTATCCGGCTGACGGTTTGGTGATTACGGACGATACTTTTGACCACGAGATTACGCTTTCCTGGATTGGGGCGACGCACGCGACTTCTTATGCCGTGTGGTTGGGCGAAACAGCCAGTGGCGGCGCGACCGAATTGATCGCGGCGACAGCCAATACGCACTTTGCACCGCAAGACCTGGAAGGCGACACCGAATACTCATGGAAGGTCGTGGCGCTCAACGAAAGCTGCGATCAAATACCACCGCTTGAAAACGAAAGTCCCGTATGGACATTCACCACACCGGAATGTAACCCACCGCCACCCGTAGAATTGCTATCCCCGTTCAATGGCGAAGAAGGTTTGCCCACTCAGCCGATCAGACTTGAATGGAATGTCTCTGATCGCGCGGACGAATACCAAGTCGAAGTACACAGGGAAACAGGTTTAGTTGGCAAATGGACAGTGGAAAGTTCGGGCGCATCTGTCGGGACGGTCTTTTTTGAACACCACCTTGCTAACGAACTGGAGGGACTGACCGAATTCACTTGGCACGTCGATGTCGTTGAGTACACCATTTGTGGCCGCCGTTTCTCCCGAAGCGAGGATTGGACATTCAAGACGGATGACGGAACCTTGTGCGAGCAGGATCTACTGGAAACTCCATATATGCCATCACCTCCCGATGACATTTCCGATCCATCACTGGATCCGATCGACGCAGGCCAGATCGAGTTGAGTTGGTCGGGTGAGGCGCAGCGTTATCACGTGTTCTTTGGCATTGAAGGTGGTCTTCAGGAAAACGTCACGCTTCAAGGGACCGACCTGCAATCGGTGACTGTCGGTGCCGAGAGAAACAAAACTTACACGTGGCAAGTCATTGCAAAGACCTCCGAATGCGGCGGCGACGATCTCGACGAGCTTGAAGGACCAATCTGGCGTTTCCACACAAACAACAATTGTCCGACACAAGAGGCTCCTGAAGCGCCGCTTCTCGTTTCACCATCAGACCCGGAGCCGATCAAAGGGCCGACTTCCGATTCGCCGTTAACGCTCTCTTGGAATGAATGCGATCGAGCCAAGTGGTATGAAATTCATTTTGGCGCCGCTGACCAACCACTGTCGTTGTTGACGACGACAACCCTCACGTATCATGACCTTACTTCTCTAACGGTGGGGGCCGACTACAACTGGCAGATTGTGGCAGTCAACGGCTTCTGCGACACAGTGAACCCGCCAAAGACGGCTGGCCCGATTTGGAGCTTCGCAATATGTGCTGCCGATCCCATCATCAAGCCGGTTCATCCGGATCCCGACAGCCCGTCGAGCAACGTTCCACTGGATTTTCGACTGTCGTGGGTCGGTGATCCGGACTATGTAGATTTCTATCTATCCTACGAAGATCAGACAGACCACAGTGGCCTATCGGAACAAGAAATTCCGGTCGTTGCTATCGGCCCTCCAGGACCCGACGGGCAGCGGTTTGAATGGGACCGAACAGGGCAGAAATGGAATAATGGTCGGGAGTACGTGTGGTCTATCAAGACGACAAAGATGGATGTGTGTGGGGGAGTCGTTCATACGATCCAAGGCATTAGCGAAGACTGGCGATTTACCACCACAAGTGATTGCTCAGGGTGGCCAGTGCAGCCCGCCGCGCCGCTGCTTGTCTATCCTGAGCAGAGTTCGGACATTCATTCAATTGGTAATTCGGTTACGTTACGATGGTCGCATGATGGAATGGCTTCAGACTTGTATTTTGGCCTACCCGGCGAAGAAGTTGCGGTCGTGACTGGAATCCCGAATCACGGTGACGACGTCGAGGTTGTGTACACTGTTGCCGATCTGGGCGAAGACACTTATTCTTGGTTTGTCCGCTCAACCAATGAATGCGGCGGGACGAATCTTTCGTCAGACTCCGCCACACAAACGTTCACGATCGTCGGTTGCAACGATCCTGAGTTACCAATCGCGGCGAAGGAACCAACGACACCACATAATGGAGCGTCGGGAGTGACTCCATCAAGCACAGCCGTTCTGTCTTGGGCCCATGGTGATCCGGCGATGCCGCCACCATACTATGTCGTTAATCTGAACAAAATTGATGGCCCTGAAGAAGGCCCCTTCATCGTTCCTTCAAGTCCAAGCAGCCCACAAAATTCGGTGACTGTCGCACTTGATCCGGACGAACACTATAAGTGGCAAGTTCGTGCACTGTCTGTAAGTTGCTTTGATACTGTGCTGACGACTGCGAGCATTCCTTGGTACTTCAGCACGTGCTCCGCATTGCCATCCGATCTGCTGCGTGATCCGAGTCCGTACGATCGTCAAAGTGCTGTTTACTTCGATCCGACTACAACACTCAAATGGGGTGTTTATCCGGGCTATGAAATCCTTTCTGCAAGAATGGAGTTTGGCGAGAGTGGCGGCGGACTTACCACGCAGGGCTCCATTGGACTTGATTGCGAAGACAATGTGTGTAGTTGGACAACCCCTGTCGAGCAGCCCTTGGCGCTCGATACCGAATACGAATGGCGCGTGACGCTCACGGTATTGGATTCGTGCAACATTCCAGTAACCGTTGTGGGCGATCTGTGGCGATTCAGAACGGTGGCCGACTGCAATCTCAACGGCGAACCGGACACTTGGGATGTAGCAACAGGATTTAGTTTAGATGACGATGGCGACCTTATTCCCGATGAGTGTAAGGCCTGTGATACATCGATTACCTTTACGACCGACGAAGATTTTAACAACAACGGCCAGGCAGTGCTCAGCAACGTCACCCAGGAAGTTTCGGGGCAACTTCAACTGGAACACAGCGATACGCAATCAATTATTTGGGTGGCTGCTTCAGGGCGCGGGACGATTATCAAGATCGATGCGCTCTCTGGGCAGGTCTTGGGTGAATACTTGTCAGCGCCGGATGGCCGCGGACGAAGTCCATCTCGTACGGCTGTCGATAGTGATGGAGCAGTATGGGCCGGGAACATCGAAGAAGGCACTTTACAATTGTTGCCAAGTGCTGTCGTAGCAGGCACCGAATATGGTGGTTCGGTCGTCAAGATCGCTCACCCTTATACAGGCGGTTGTGTGAGTCGAGATGGAGATCCGGCGATCCGAACATCGACTGGGCTTGGCGATGTGCTGCCTTGGTCAAACGGTTCTGATGTGGATGATGATGGAGGCGTTTCAACGGCTGTTGACGAATGCATTGTTGAATACATCCGTACGGACGTAAAGTTCGTTCACGGTTTGGCGCTCAAAGACGACGCGCATCTCTGGGTCAATGGTTGGCCCGTTGATGGACTTCAACAAATTAATTTGCAAGCAGACCCTCCAATCCTTGAACTGATGATGGAGCCTGGTTGTGGTGGGTACGCCGGTATTTTCGCCGCGAGTGGCGCTTACTGGGCGACGGGCGGAAGTGGCACGCAAGCTTGGTCGCAATCCTCCGACTCGCTCGTATACCCACCGGCATGCCCGAGAGACGGTTTCGATGTTTTGCGAGATATCACGACTGATCCGGGATCGCCGGACTTTATTTGCATTGATCCGGAGACTGATCCGAACCCAATCTATCGCAGTTCGCATGGTATTGCAGCTGGCGCAGGAGGTTGGATCTGGGTCACTGACTACTGCTCTAATTACGTTCGCAAAATCCCGTCAAATGGTGTGGTTGGTCCGGAAACGGAGCGATTTTATGTAGGCGACAATCGCGGGCCATTTGGAATTGCAATTCACCCCAGTGACGATCATGTTTGGATCGCACTAGAGACCTCAAACACTGTGCTTCGAATGGATAATCTGGGAGCAATCGTCAAAGAAATCCCGTTGACTCTGGCGGGCTTTCCAGATGGTGATTCACCCAACGGCATAGCGGTAGATGAAGCAGGCAAAGTCTGGGTTACGAACAGGGACTCTGGCAACGTCATGCGAATTGACCCAACAGCCGGATCGGATTCATTGGGCGCGGTCGACTTGGTCGTCGATTTGAGTTGCCCAGGTTGTGAAGATGCCGGTCCAGTCAATCTCGGAGGCATGTCGGGCGTAGTCGGACAGACGTTATCGCAGGTCGGCACTTGGAGTACCGTTTTCGACCGCAAGATACCTGGCATGAAATGGATATCCGCCGCGTGGAATACCGAAGACTGTGTCGTCGATCCAACGCCACCGGGGGCGATCTTGAAGGTCGAAATTCGTGCTGCCGACACCCAAGAGGACCTGGAATTAGCGGAATATTTGGAAATCGCCAATGGCGCAGCGATCCCGGCAGATCCTGGCGTGGTTGGAAGATTCGTTCAGGTGTTGGTGTCGTTCACCTCACAGCCGGGTTCACCCTCTCCGGTTCTCTGCGACTTAACCCTCGAGCAAGAATATCCGCACAGCGCGTATTTCCCCATGGAGTTCTCTGCGGCTATTACGGTCAACAATGGCGCGATCAAAACCGTCGTCGGCGATTTTGAAGAAACGCTATTGGTGACCGGCGAACCATTGACTGCTGCAGCTTATGCGTTTGCAACTGAGGTCTTTAGCCTTGGCGGCAATAATTACGATTGCGAAATTCTGCGTAACGAACTGCAGGCCTATCTTGACGCGAAAGGCTACATTGGACGGGTTGACTTAGCATTCTCGAGAGGTCAAGTTGCTCTCTCATTCACCGGAATTGGGCCGCCCACCGGACTGGCGATTGAAGCTGGCATACTTCTCGACGATAGATCGGCGCTCCTGCATTACGCCGAATGCGACGATACTGACCCGCTCGTCTATCAGTTGATCCACTCCGCAAACAACGGGGGACCAAATCCAGACGGTCCACCCAAGCAAATTTTCGATGTACAAATTGCCAGGGAGTGCATCAGTACCGGAGTCATCGACAAGCCCTTAGTGAATTGCCAAAACGATCGCGACTGTGACGACGGATACGTGTGCACGCTTGATGTGTGCAACAGCAACAATGGATGTCACCAATTAGAGACGATTTGCGACGACAATGACGCTTGCACGATTGACAGTTGTGATCCGTATTCAGGTGGTTGCGTGCACGAGCCCACCAGTTGTGATGATGGCAATTTGTGTACAATCGATAGCTGTCACTTTGACGACGGTTGCTCAAACACGCCAATTTCGTGCGACGATGGCAATGCGTGTACTGATGATACGTGCGATGATGGAAATTGTATTTATACAGAAACAGTATGCGGGGAAGGAGCAGAGTTCTGCGACGGAAAATGGGAATGTAACTCCGAGTCTGGGTGCTATAACGCCGGCGATCCGTGCGAAGACTCCCAATTCCAGTATTGCAGTCCGACTTTGCAGCGTTGCGTCGAATGTTTGAGCAATGATCACTGCGGCGACGAATTGACTGCTCAGTGCAATATTGCGACAGGACTGTGCTTCGTCGATGACAATTGTCCAACCAACGAATGGGACGAAAACGGCGTATGCCAATCGGGTTCACTAGAACTGACGTCTGCTACGGGTTCGACGATTCAAGTGGCCCATGGCACTGGTTTTGATATTACGCTGGAATTCTTCAATCAGTCCGACGCATCAATCAGTCTTGGGGGAGTCACAGCCTTTGTTCAGGCGACCACCGCGAACGGCTTATCGACGGAGACAATCGATGGTATCGAGATTACATGGGTCGCTTCTGATTGGTGGACAGACGTTTTCGATAATCAGTTTCCATGGGGCGACGACACCATCAACGGTGCTCTCGTTGTTGACGACAGTAGTTCGCAGCTAATTGCAGGCGCGGTCAAACCTCCGACCGAGCCGGATCCACCCCCTCTTGAATTGACGATTGCGCCAGGCGGGTCGGCCAACATCGCGACGATCCATATGATTGCGCCAACGATCCCGGGCAACTACGAGTTGTCATTTGTCAGCAACGCATATCGTCGAACCACAGCCAGCGATGAGTCCGGACTGCCCATTGGCGTCAAGGCCAGCGTTGCTAGCATCACCGTGGAGGTGCAGCCATGAGAATTGGAAATCTGAACATGCAAATGATCCGGACATCGACAATCACTACGATTGCCGGCCGCTCGAGACGCACCTTGGTACTCGCAGCTCTCGCAGTATCATTACTCGCCCCACGCACGATGGCGCAGCTCGCGGATCTAAGCGATCTCAGCGAGAACGGCGTAATGAATGCGCCGTATCGAGGAGGTGTAACAGCCTGGCGCGAATCGAATCTCGAGATGGCGTATGGTGAGGTAAAGAATGTCACTGTGCGCTATAACATGAACGACATTTCTGATTTTGAACCGGCGGGGTCGATCCTTGGTAGCTGGGATCGAAATGTAGTCAGAGTTTTTCACGGACACAATTGCTCTGGCAAAGAGATATTACCGCCAGCATTTACATCCAGAACCATTGGTGAACCAGATGGCTCCAGTCCATTGAATTGGAATTGGAAACTGTCGTTTAAGGTCGTGGGGACTCCATCAATTGAAATCAATGAATATGAAATCAGTGTAGAATACGATGCTGAGTTCATAGATGGAGAAGTACCCGTATTCCTAGGCGACTGTTGTCCGGGTGATTTTTCGTTTCCTTGTACACCGCAACCGTATCTGTGCAATTGTCCATCTGTGCCACCGTGTGATATTCCTTCGTTAGATACGAAGACTCGTTCGACCGGAAACGCCCTTAACGTAGCAGTCGCTCCGACCAGCGTGGCACACGGCATCGGTGGGCAACATCCGTGGTATCCGGGAACGGCAATTCTTGGTGTTAGAGCGGGAGCCGCGTCGCTGTCAGCCACCGTCAGCGAATCAGCGGAGATGATCGGCCAATCATTTCTGATCGAACCAGATAGTGGTGACGATTTTGTCGATCTCCACTTTTACGACGTACGCCTTCCCGGTTGGCCGGAAACTATATACGTTCAGGACAAAGCAACATTCGATGTGGGCACGCCTTGGCCGGGGCACGCACCCGGTTATTGGGTCGATCGTGAATCGGCAGATGATTCAATCGATGTCGTGGGACCTGACGGGACGATTTATCGTTTTGCAGTAGAGGCTGGTGAAGAAGATCCAGAAGGCGTGCATTTCCTAAAATACGTGATCCCGCCAGGGTGCGCGCACTCATCATCTGCGACGGCAACGTACTACTACACAGAATATGGCGGCCACCAATATCTGACGGGAATTCGAAACGGGACAGATGGGCCAGGCGCTCCCGAGAACATTGCGTTGACCCGCGAATTCGCGCCCGATCAACCGGCCCACGTGACTACCGTCGTAGCTGGCGGGGAAACATGGACGATTGGGAGAGACACGAACGGTTGGATTGCTTCAGTCGAACCTCCGGGATCCAAGGGCCGGCGAGGATACGAGCATGACCCGGGTGGCCGACTCACGAGAATCACAAATGCAGATGGCAATTCGATGCATGAGTTTCTCTATGTGCCATCGGGTGATTTTGAAGGCAACATGCTATCGGAGAAAAGCGCCGTTGAACCTGAGGGCGCGGTCGTGGAAATCGCGAGTTATGCGTATTCCGAAAACGAGATCGTACAGACGTACAAACCAGGTTTGACTGGCGGTTCGCCTGATAGAGTCATTACTTCCAACTACTCAGACAAATTGCTGACTGGTGTCGCGATCGGTTCGTCGCACACAAATTACACGTGGGACGAAGAGAACGAGTCGGGCAATGTTGTACTGTTGGAGGAAGAATCCGCGGACGGATTGATACTCAGTCATGGATATGCAAGTGGGTTAGCCGGCGGTGACACCGGACGCGGGTTCTGTGGAATGAGCGCGGAGGGACCTTGGACTCTGACAATTCTAGACCACAGGGGTACCGGTACCGGGGTTGTGAATTCGTGGGCATTTGACATCACGACAATCACTGGGACGTCGCTTTTTACAACTGGCAATACTGATGCGAATCCGATTAAGGATTGGAAAGACGGAGCTAGTGGCGAAACGAAATATACCATCGAGCCCGAACTGACGGATCCAAATGAAGAGTACGTCATAGATAACATTCGTATCGAGCTGGATATCACGCATTCTCATCGCTCTGACTTGGAAGTACGGTTGGAGCACGGGGGGCACGACGTTCTGTTGTTTTATCGCCTTGGCCACGAATGCTGTCCTGAGGACGAGGGAAGTTATGGGTGTCTCATTGGATTTGGGGGTGGGCGTATCGCTGTCATTTTTGACGACATGGATCCCGACGCCGGAAACATTCATGCAGAAAATGGCCAAAACGGCGTCGATATAGACGGTGTTTTCACGACCGAACAAAACTGCCATGACGGTGACTTGTGTTCTGGCTTTGCCGGTGCGCTTCAAGCGTCCACGCCATTTAGAACGCGCTCGGTCTTGGTTGGCGCCGGCGGCGAAGAATTGGTCGTCAGTGACACACGCATACGTGTCGCCGAGGATGGAAAGTTGTTGCGTTTGCCTCAGTTGATCGCGACCATCGATGGGGCTGGGCAAGAAACAAAGATTGAATACGTTGATTCGGAATTCAACCGAATCCGCTCGGTCACTGGCCCTTCCGTTACAAAACCCATACCAACAGATCCTTCCAATACGGAATTTACTTACTACACGGCTGCAGATGGCGGACACCTTGCGAATCTCCTCGCAATCAAAAAAGTCAAGATTCAAACGAATCCCGATGTCACGCAGGTAACCGAATACGAATATGACGATCGACGTCGGCTTATCAAGACAACTGTCGGTATTGGCACTGCAGATCCGCTGGTCACGGAGTTCAAGGGGTTTTCCGTGCCCAGACTTCGTTACGACGGTCAGCCGGAACTCGTAGAAGACCCGTCGGGCTTTAACACAAGGTACGAATACGATGCGGCGGGCCGCGTTGAAAAGGTGACAACGTTCCTTACTGCCAATGCCGTCACTGGCGGTTCGCATGAGACGTCAAACACTTATGATTTGGATGGTTGGCTGGTACATTCTGTTACACCAGTCAAAGGGTCAGCAGGCGAGGACATTGAATCGCAGGAAGAACAGAAGGTTGAGTTCACGCGAGACCGAGTTGGGCGTCTACTAGAACGTCGTCTGGTTCGTGCTTCTGAAAGCGAACTCGTGGCGGCGGTCGGGTTCACCTACAACAATTTGGATGATGTCATTCAATCGACCGGACTCGATGGACTGTTTACGCAATCGATTTTTGACAATCGTGGCCTCGTTACAGAACGCAAGTATGGTTATGGTGCGTCGTTTGGGACCTTTGAAAGTAGCAATCTATACCCGCGTCTGACGGAAACATACACCTACGATCTCGTCGGTCGCCTAGACCGGGTTAGTTACGTCGACGGCCGTTACAGTGATTTCGGAGGAGCTCGCGATGCATTCGGGCGCCCCGAACTAACTTTGGAATCACCCGCGGGAGCCATTTCGACGCTGAAGTATGACGCAAATGGGAACGTCATTGAAGCGAAGGTTTTTCAAGGACCGGGTGAAGTGTCTAGTGTGCTGACGCGATACGACGAGACGCAGCGCCCATATTACATTAACAATGAAGACGTTCACGGAAATGGCGCTGCGGATAGTATTTTCGTGCAGAGCTTCACGCGGAATGGGCTCGTGAGGTGCACAGTTCAGCGCGGATCGAATCCGTGTTCCGGTATAATCAACGCAGACCCAAGCGTGGGTTTCGGAAGTATTGCGGCGATCGGTGATGTGCAATTGGGCGACATTGCCAGCATCAATGAGTACGACGCCATCGGACGCATGTCGAAAATGTATTCAACCAGCGCGGCAGTCGATTGCGATTCGGGTTCTTCAGCGCCGCTAACTACAAGCTACGAGTACGACCTCGCGGAAAATCAAGTTGTTGTTACGCACTCTGATGGGACCAATTCGAGGTCTATTAGAAACAAGTACGATACTTACGGCCAGTCCATCGAAAGCGAGCAATTGCAGACAGGTGCAATGCGGGAGATGTCGTACACATCTCTTGGCATGCCTTCAAAAATGCAGTCCTTTGACACGACTAAGCGGGGCAACGTCGAACTGACGAAAACGAAACTACAACATGAGGTCGACGGAAGGCTCAAGTCAGTCGCGAATGTAGACCCGGCCAACCCCGCTAACATGTCCGAGATCAAATGGTCATACTCACCTGATGGTCGGTTGGCATTAGTTGAAAACGATGCTGGTACAACAAGCCATACATATGTCGACGAAGATCTGGTGCATCTTGTCGAAGATCCCCTAGGGAACACGCGATCTACTAAATTGAATCAAGATGGGTTTCTCCAAGAGGTTTCGGTTTCGTACCCAAGTGTCGGCCGATCGTCAAGGGAGCTCAAGCGGATTTTTTCCTATGGTGATGCGTCCGGGTTGATTTACGACATTCGTAGAAGCGCAGACGGGCCTAAGGCAAGTTTCGCGCATGACATACGCGGAGCTCTCAATACGTACAAAGATCGAAAAGGGGCTACGTCGACATCCGTCATTGACCATGTCAACAATGCGATCGAGACCCATCAGGATTTAAATGGCCTGAACCGAACAGTCCTACGCGAAAGTGCACCGCAAGGTGCAGTTATCTCGGAAACCCATAACTCCGGCAGCGCCGAACAGGAAACGGTCTACAACGTGACGCCCACCGGGCAACGGGCACGTGTGGTCTTTCCCGATTCTGGAAACCCAGATAGCGATAGTTTCCGCACCACTTTTAACGCTTTTTCAGAAATGAAGTCTGCCACGGATCCACGCGGCAGAACGACTGGCGGCGCGACGTTGTTGAGTGCGACGGATGGGCACCTCGTTACACGCACGATGGCTGCCGGGGAAACGTATGCGTACGAACGCGACGGACTTGGGCGTATCGTTAGGGCCACGCTGTTAGATCCAAGCGACCAAATGGTCAATGAAGTTGAATACCAATACGACGGTTTGGGGCGTCTTGCTGGTGAAACGCAACGAATTGCAAACGGTTCTGATTTCACGACGACGTACCAGTACAACAGCAGCGGCCATCTAATCGAAGTTGGTTATCCGGATGGCGAATCGCTGTTTATGGGCGATCCTGTGGGTGATGCATTCAAGCCCGATCCATTGGGTCGGCCGACCACAATTACTTTCGGAACAGCGGCGAACAATGCACAACTGGCCGAATACACCTACGACGGGCCCAATGTAGACACGGCGACATCGTTCGAGTCCGCCGGCAAGCCTGTTCTCATCGTGAAGAATTTGTTCGACTCTGTGGGGCGGTTGGACGTCCGTACCTGGAATTCGTTTGAGGCGGGCACCGCGGCAGAGTCGATCAATTCTCTCCACCGTGCCTACGACGCCAACGACAACATCGTCGCGGAATATTCTGACCAACCGGGTGGTTCGGCGAAGTATGTCATCGACTCGCTCAATCGGATCATCCGGGCCTCGCGTGGTACAGCCAACAGCAGTAACTCCAACTTCGTGAAGGGATCCGAAGTTTTCGATTTCGACCGCGGCGTAGAAGACAACAATGCGATGGATCTTGTCGGAAATGTGCTCCAAGCCACCGTCAAGACCATGACAACGGACGGGTTGTTCAACCAAGAGATTATCAACATTCTCTCAATGAACGATGCGAATGAAATCGATGCGCTGTTAAGCACTGTCGACGGCATCCCCACACCCGAAGACTTTGACTATGACGCTGCAGGCAACCTAATCGCCGACGGTGAGAAACGTTACGAATACGACGATCGTTACCAATTGACGCGCGTCACAACGCTCACCGACGAATTGCTAGCTGCCTATACCTACGATGCGCTTGGTCGGCGAGTTACCGAGGAGATCGGACTGGCTGCCGAGACCCTGGGAGTTCTGACGTCTGGAGAGGCAGCTGGCACAAAGCGTTTCGTTTACGCCGGGAATCGAGTCGTCGCCGAGTACGATTTTAATGACCCAGCCAACGAGTTCATTCTCAAGCGCAACTTCTGGAGCGCTGAAGGTCTCGACACCTTGTTGCGCACGGATCACTTTGAAGACGACACCGGCCAGGTGTTTCATTCCATATTCTACGCGACCGATGCCCAAGGCTCACCGCTCTCAGCCGTCGTCTACGACGATACAGACGATCGCGCCGTGGTGGTCGAGCGCTACGTGTACGACGTTCATGGCAAGATGTACGTTACCGGTTACGGCTGTAGGCGAACCGACATTGACTGCGATGGCATCGTGGGTGCTACGGACCTCGTCCTTGTCAGCAGCGCGTACATACCAAGCGGCGCAGAAGGCATGCGCGAAGATGTCTGCGGTGGGGGCGTAAACGGTGATGAACCAGATGGAGCTATCAATGACGACGACCTAAGATGCGTGCGCGTTGACCTGGGCGCAGGAGTACCGGGTCTGTTCAATGCCGATGACGCACAAGCTGACACAGCGCTCGACGCCTATCCAAAGCCAGACCGCGCCCACGGTCTGCACGGCCTACCCATAGACCACGCCACCGGCCTAGTGTACGCCAGAGCCCGCCACTACCACCCAAGACTAGGCCGCTGGACCCGCCGAGACCCGAAAGGATACGTGGACGGGGGAAATTTGTATGAGGCATTTCGATCGAATTCAGCGCGATATGTCGATCCCATGGGCACACTCGTCGACGAAGTATTCAATTGGCTCATAAACGATCGTTTTCTTTCAAATGAAGAGCTGGATCGCGCATCCGATGGAGATTCGGGAGTAGCCGGAGTAAGCGAATACAAAGGGAAGTTAGCAACTGACATCTCGAACTCGTTCGACACTGTAGTCGACATAGCGCAGATCGCGGTCGATCCCTACGGTGATATTGATTACATGGCGATTCTTTACATTCCAAAAGGGGTCAATGAAGGATATCGACAACCTGCAATCGAATCTATGACAGGTCGTTTAAACTCCATTGTCACCGCTCAAGTCCAGGCCGGCGCGGATATTGATTCGGTTTCGTCATATACAAGTTTGTCTATGTATACGCTAGGTGATGTGAGTGGCGCAACACAACTTGGGGAGGCATTGTATGGCGTAGACTTAGCATCCAATGAAATGCTCAGCACTGGTGAGGCTTGGCACCGAGGAGTGCAGGGCGGAAGCAAGATGGTCATTTTTGGGTTAGGTCCGAAAGCCCTAAAAAATGCACGGGCGCGAAGCACCTACGCCCGCGTTGCCAAAGCTGAGAGTGAATTTGCCGCATCGATGGCTGGAAGGAGCGAAATACATGCGCGAGTGATGGCCGCTATTGAGAAGAGCAGAGCAGCCAATAGGGCCAGTCAGTTCAAAGAATTTGCGAGTCGAACCAAAAATCTTGAACCAGGACCAAACATCGTTTATAGAGCTCTCAACGCAGCCGATGCCGAAGCTCTAGCTTCTGGGCGTGGGTTGACCGCAAAAGCGCCTAATGGAGACTGGACAGCGCTAGAACATGTCCTGAACGCGGCAGAAGAATCAAGATCGGCCTTGGGTGGCGCCGCTAGAAATAGTCCGTGGATTTCAACGTCTCGGAGACTTGACATTGCAAGGAGGTTTGAGGGCGGAAATGGCGTAGTTGCGATAGACTTGAATAAAGTGACATCACTACAAGTAGAAGTTTGGAGATATGCGCCACGAGTCAACGGGGTCGAAGGGCTCGCATTCCAACGCTCCTTTTGGTCACAGGAAGTTACCATTTTTAAAGAGATTCCATATTCTGCCATCGTCGGGCCACGCCCTAGGTAAGTTGGTTAATGAGTACGGGCGACGACGTTGGTTTTGCCCAGCAGTGAGTAATTTGCAATGAATGAGAATGCACTCGAGTCTACGGCAGCAGAACTACGACAAGCAATTACCGATTTTCTTGTTCCGCTTCAAACAACGCGCGTTGTCAACAAGGACGCGTTTGCTAGGCTATTCACCCATGCTCAAGAGCTGATGCCGATTTTGAAAGAGCACGAATTGGTGCCAAAATCGCTGCTTAATGAGTTATATAGGGTGCCCTTGGTGATTCTAGCTGAAGCACCCTATTTTAAAGATGAATCAGAGCAGTTGGACGAGATGGCCCACAAAATCGGTGTATGTTTTAGCCGAATCCTGAAAGGTGAAGTACCAGAGGATAGGATTCCTGGTGTCCCGAGACTCATGTAATAGGCAGAGTGCTTAAACGTTGGAGATACGGATAAAGCGGGACTGTCACGAACGCCATCAAGTTAGCACGTAAATCTGCGCCATCACTGCACTTATGAATACTTGAGCATTGAATGACCTCCTGTGAAAATGTTGGTGTGAAGTCAACCATCAACACAGGAGGCCAAGGATGGCTACCAGTATTACTTGCGCGTTGAATCGGATCAAGGAAGAACTCGATTCGCATCTAACACCTGAACACATTCTCGATGCTTGCGGGAGGGCTGGACACGATTGGCGAGAACGCGTGTTGGGTCGGGTGCTTACCGTCCGGCCCGGCTTGATCGAATGATCTCATGCGGCAAATTGGCGCGCCTTGCCTTTCTTGGCGATCGGGTATTTGGTTTTTCTTGGGATACGAACAAGTGGTGTTCGAGTTTGAGTCTGGCGGGGGTGCTACTCTTTGTTGGCGGCGAGAATCGCTTCAATTTCGGATTTGAGTTCTGTTGTGATTATCTTGGGGTAGCACCATAGCCAGCGGCCTTCTAGCTGGCATGTTCCGTTTTCTGGCGCGTTGGATTCCAGGTCCATTGCTTGTTGGAATGATTCTTTGGCTTCGTCAAAAATTGCTAACTTTGCTTGAGACGCCGCGAGGACATACCAAGTCAGGGCGTCGTTCTCGAATCCAAGCTTGACTTCGCTTTTAGCTGCATCGGCGGCTTGATTGAATTCACCGTTGCGATAGCGGGCCAGCGCAAGCACCTGCCTGATTCCGGCCATCGGATAATCGGCCAAGCTATCGGCAACTATGGCATCCTCCAGTGCGACATTGTTGTCCGTGTGTTGATCAAGTGTCAGTCCTGTCATCACACGATGAACCCGAATGTTATCTACAAACTTGCGCCCTTCGCTGGTCCAAATCATGACGCCGCCAGCCCCCCTGTCGAGTTCGATTACGCTACAGATCAAATCGTCGCCCCATTCAGCGACACCGTTCTCATCGATATCGCGAGCATCAAGAATCATCCGACAATCAGCCAGAAGCCGAACCATGCCTCTGTTGACCATGCCGCTAGATTGTTGGATGGCGAAAGTGCCACGTTCGCGACGAAGTTATGAACAATCAAGTCAGAACGCTGGCAAATGAAAGTCCCCGAGTGTCCAGATACCCCCGGTATCCATAAGCAAGCGGAAAACTCTCCCCAATCGACGTGCCCATCCACACACCAAGCCTAGTGGCCCATTGACACTGTATAAGCTAACATATCGTCTCAAAATCTTTGTATTTAAGGAGGTGTCATGACCGCAGTTGATAGCAGTCATTTACCCGCGCTCTTCCAAGTTGCGGATGCATCGTCCACGCGGTCGCAGGCCATCTATATGCGTCTCGTAAACTGCGATTTAGCGTTAATTGTTTCTGGTAGCATGATTACATCTTGGGCAGTTTCTTCAGAAAGTCTTCGTGCGGTGTTTGCAATTGCTGGTGGCGTGATGCTTCTCGCCAGTCTCATGTTGACCATGTTTATACTGCAGTCACGCCCTGACAAAAGTTGGTTCGGCACGAGAGCGATTGCTGAGTCCGTCAAGAAACTCGCTTGGTCATACATGACTGGCGCAAAGGATTTCCCGATGTCATTATCTGACGCGGACGCTGACAAATACTTTTGCAGCGCGATGGATTCCGTCTTGCAGCAATGGCAATCTCTCGGAGGTGACCTTGGTGGAACGCAATCTTGTTTGGACCAAATCACGCAACAAATGCGCGATGTTCGAGCCACAAATCTTGAAGAACGAAAGACGACTTATCTGAGTTCGCGAATCCAAGATCAGCGCAAATGGTACGCGCAGAAAGCCGAAAGCAACTCGGCGTCGGCTAACTGGTGGATCGCCGCGATCGGGATTGCCCAGTTGGCGGGTGCCGCAGCCGCGATTGCATTGGTGCGGTGGCCTAACCTGACGTTCAACTTTGCATCAGTGTTCGCATCGCTGGCAGCAGCTTTTATGGCCTGGCTTCAGGTCAAGCAGCATCAAGAGCAGGCACAGTCGTACGGGATAGCCGCCAGCGAGCTGGGGTTGGAGGAAGCTCAGCTACGCCATGTGTCCACTGAAAATCAGTTCGGCGAATTTGTCGAGAACGCAGAGAAAGCGATTTCGCGTGAGCACACGATGTGGGTTTCCCGAAGAGACCTAAGAATCAAGCAACCGGACCAGACGTAGTGCCCCATTTACAGGTATTGTCATGACCCGAAGTCAGTCGAAACAAGCGCCACAAGTATTTATCAGCTGTAGCAACGTGGATATCGACCTAGCGGTCCGCATTGCAGCAGCGCTTCGCGCGGGCGAGCTTCGGACGTGGTTGTATCGGGAGAACAGCAAGCCCGGCATAGAGTACACGGAGCAAGTGAGCCGGGCCATCAATGATTCGGATGCGCTTCTGGTTCTCCTTTCCGCAGACGCCGCACGTTCAAGGCAGGTCCAAGACGAGGTTCTTCAGGCGAAGGAAGATGGGCTTTCGCGTATACCCGTTTTACTGAATATGGACCATGCTGAGCTCAAGACCTCGTTTCCTGCATGGCGGCACCTGACCGGGGCATGCGTGTCCATTGAGATTCCCGAGAACGGGCTGGAAGCAATCTTGGGCCGCATCGTGGTCATCGTTCGAGAAGCGATACAGGCTGCATCGACCAACGAGGGACGATGCGGTGCAGTGGCTGTTGCACCAATTACCGCGCCGCGAGCCCGTACTTTGCCAGACGGTCGTGTTCGGCGCAAACGGCGAGCATTCAGCATGTCAAACGTGGTTGCGTTTGGATTGATAGTCGTATCAGTCGGATTCCTTTACTATTTGCAATTCGGCAGTTCGAGGTCCGAATCCAACTTGGTACGGACGGAGTCGAACAATAGCATACCGAGCGACGCTGGTTCCGGATCTGAA
>BQJS01000045.1 GCA_021604825.1 Phycisphaerae bacterium
TCAGCGAAGAGTTGCAGATTCCATGCACCTCCGGACCGGACAGCGACGGTGACGGTGTGCTGGACAATTGCGACGTTTGTGCGGAAGGCGATGACACGGTCGATACCGACGCCGACGGATACCCGGACGATTGCGACGTGTGCCCCGGATTCGACGACTTTTTTGACACCGACGACGACGGTGTGCCCGATGGATGCGACGTCTGTCCCGATGCCGACGACAATGTCGACGCCGATGCTGATGGCGTGCCAGACGATTGCGACCAGTGTCCCGGATTCGACGACGCGCTCGACGTGGATACTGATGGTATTATCGACGGCTGCGACAATTGCCCAGACGTTCCAAACAGCGACCAGTCGGACTTAGACTCGGATGGTATCGGTGACGCATGTGAAGATCCGGCTGTCGTGACGATACCGCTCGATCTGGTTGAAGGTGACGCATACCGATTGTTCTTCATCACAGAGAGGCGAACGACTGCCGAGTCGGACGACATCGAATACTACAACGCGCTCGCCGAGGAAGACGCAGCCGCCACTCCTCGATTGAACGCACTTGGCGTTGGTTGGAAGGCTATGGTTTCGACTCCAGCGATCGATGCCCGCGACAACAGTGGCACAAATTACCTGACCACGAATGGCGTACCGATATACCTCGTCGATGGTACGCGCCTGGTTGACGACTACGGGCACCTATGGCGACAGAGCGGTGCTTATCATGTCACGCCATCCGTTAGTTCCGGACTCAATTCGTCGGCAGGGAGAGTCTGGACGGGTACGGATCGCTACGGTGTTCAGTTGGTCGCGTTGGGGGCATCCGGCGGTGAATCGTCGCAGGGGTGGCCGGGTTCAAAGGGGCCAAACGCCTGGGAATACGATGAAGCATCGCAATCGGTATTGCGTCCTATCTATGTCATCAGCGATGTATTGTTTGTTCCCTGTGAGGGAGAGTTCGACGCCGATGGCGACGGGGTCGCCGACAACTGCGACGCCTGTCCGGGCGGTGACGATGCCTTCGACTCGGACGGAGACGGTACGCCCGACGATTGCGACGCATGCGACGGGTACGACGATTCTATTGATTGCGACACCAACGGCATTCCCGACGGTTGCGACATGGACCACCCCGGTCGATTCGACAACTTTACCGCAACAGACGCGCAACACTACACGACCAACGGCGATGCCGTTCTCGATCACGGCTACGTTCGATTGACCGAAGCCCTCAACGGGCAGCGCGGAACGGTCATCTTCGAACCCATTACGCCGGTTCGAGTTTCGGACTTCACCATCGACTTTGATTTCTATATGGGCGGCGGTAACGGTGCCGACGGAATGGCGTTCGCCTTGATCGATGCGACACTCACCGGCCCGGACGACCTTTTCGGCGAAGGCGGCGGAAACCATCCATTAGTCGTGAGTCTGGATACCTATCGCGGCGGTGCTGCGAACGGAAACCACGCACTCCTTAAGAGTTACGGGGCGACGCTGGCGGATGTCCTCGTCGATCATCAGTTGGACGACGGTCGATGGCAGGGTGCGACGTTCACGTTCGCAAATGGCGCTGGCACGCTGGTCCTGTACGACGGCGATGGCTTCGCAACCACGATCTTTGAAGACGTAGCCGTACCCGGATTCGCGCCGATTCATGCCCGCTACGGATTCAGCGGACGCTCCGGCGGTGTGACCAACGAGCATCGTGTGGACAACGTCTACTTCGTAGCGACCAGCGTTTCCAACGACTGCAACACCAACGGAATTCAGGACACCTGCGAACCCGGTGGAAATGTAGACAGCGACGGTGACGGCGTGACGGACTTGTGTGACACCTGCCCGAATTCGCCGAATGTCTGGAACGTCTCGCAGGACACCTTCCACGCCACCATTCAAAACGCCATAGACTCATCGGTGGCTGGCGACGAGATCGAGTTGGGCGCTTGCGTTTTTCATGAAACAGACATCGTTCTCAACAACAAGGACATTGTACTTCGCGGGCGGGGCACCGATGCGACATTCGTCGATGGTGACGGTACCGTGGGTAGAATCCTAGACATTATTAACGGTGACGATAGCACGATCGAGGGCATCACGTTCCGCAACGGCATCGCGGGCATTAGCAACGGCGGCGCTTTGCTGGCTGTTCGCTCGAATTCGTCTCCTGTGATACGGAACTGCCGTTTCGAAGACAGTGAAAATGGCAACGCGAATTACAGCGCGGTTTACCTCGTCGGTGGCTCGGCCAGCGAATTTCACGCATGTGTCTTTGCCGAAAATACCGGCGACGGTAACGCCTCCGTCGTGGGCCAAATCGGATCGACAACAACGTCTCGATTCGTCAACTCGCTATTTTACAACAACGGCGGCAGCGACAATGCTGTGCGGTGCCAGAGCAATGAGATGGAATTTGTGAACTGCACGTTTGCGAATGATCAAAACAATGAACTATTAACCGCGACAGCCGGCGGTTCGATCAGGACAATCGGTTGTACCTTCGACGCTAACTCAGTGCCGAAGCCTCAAATTGAAACCACTCGATGCCTCTATCCCGGTGCGACCGGTGACAACATCGACGGCGTGCCGACATTTGTTGATGCGGCGAATGGCGACTATCGACTTGCGGCTGGCTCGCTGGGTATTGATGCGGCCGACTACGACGCGTACGTCGCGGCTGGCGGGGATTCAGTTGATTTGAACGGCGACCCGCGTACGCACGACGATGTCGGCATTACCGATACGGGACTTGGAGCGCCAGCATACCTCGACATGGGTGCATATGAATTCCAAGGCACGACCCAGTGCGGTAGCGGAGGCGACTTTGGTTCTGACGGCGATACTGATCTGGCCGACTACTCCCGATTCGCGACTTGCATGTACGGCCCGCTCGGAGTCCTCGGGCCCAACTGCGGATGCTTCGATCTGGACAGCGATGGCGACGTGGACGCGAAAGACTTCGCCGAATTCCAACTCAGCTTTACAGGTAACTGATTCATCGCATGGAACAACCCTGTCTTCGCAATGGATCGGACCGCGCCTGTTCCAGGTGCGGTTCGATCTCTGCTTCGAATTGGTCATACAAACCGTCGAACGGAAGCGTGATGAGCGGGAACGCGGCACCTTAAATTTAAAAGCATCAAACCGGACAGACGTGGTTAACAGACTAAATAGCACCCACGGTTGGGCCGGCGATTGTGTGGGTCAAGAGTGGGTCAGTCGTCACCTGATGACCGCTAGTTTTCAACTACTCAACCACCTGCCAGCAGCCTGCTACCCTCATTTTGACCCTCAAAACGCAGTATAAGCCCTTGTCTGGTAAGGGTTTATGACCGAGCTTCGTTTTCCCAAGCTGGACGTGGTGGACAGCGTCCCCTTGCCGGTTACTCTCATTATCTCCTGCGTCGAAATCGGTCAGGCGATGTGGGATACCGGCCTTCAAATATGTGATCGACCGGGAAGCGGGTTGATCATCTGTGAAATTCGCTCATCTGGCTGAAGCCAGTTAATGTCGCGTGCCACGTAAGCCACTACGATATAATTAGTTACATTACGAACCGTTCTTGTTTGAAATCGCGATACTGGTGTCCACCAGCAACACGAAAACAAACATCCCGGGAAGTTGGCCTCCCCAAAGTTGCCGATTATGCTTGAGCTCTTTGTAGTTGCGCCTACCACCATCCGCCAACGGAACTGCGAGGGCTCAGGCCTGCGCGAGGCGCCGCGGGAGGCTGCAAACCCAAACTTCTAAGCCCACATCGGAAACGAACGACGGTCTAGCCGGTGGTGGATCGATTAAAGGTTTCTGAGCGGCGGGCTTGCCGGGTTCTCCATCAGTCTCGCACAACGCAACATTACCCGCCGCAGGTGCGCGATGATGGAGAGCCTTTGACGCAACAGACCCAAGAGCATTACACGCTCCATTCGTGTCGTCGATTCTTCAACTCATTTTGTATCAACCAGGGTGTTCCGGAACGCATTGTGCGCATCTGGATGGGTCACAGCGACCGGTCAATGACGGGAATCTATTACGGCCTCAGCGAAAATGAATCGATCCAGTTTATGCAAAAGATTTCTTTCGGTGAGATTGGAGCTGTTTGAAGAATTGCGGCAATCGTCCCCATGGATCAGGAGACGACTTATGAAAATGCATTGGGTTTTGTTGACGACAGTGTTCACTTTGCCAGTGGCGTCAATTGGCGAGGGCGCTGGCAATTCGAGAACGACAATTCATTGCTGCCACAGGTTTGACGTCAGGTCGCCCATTTGGACGAATCGTGTCAAGTTATTACCGGTTGAAGAGGATCGTTACAGGGACATAACCGGGACAAGTCGATGCATCGAAAGCAACGCGGGTTCGCAAAGTACACAACATAAAGTACTTACGCGAACCCGCAAAATTGAAACGGAGAGGGGGGGATTCGAACCCCCGGTACCGGCTTTATACCAGTACGCCGGTTTAGCAAACCGGTGCTTTAAGCCGCTCAGCCACCTCTCCTCCGATGTCGTGATGACACCGGTGCTGCATTCCAGATCGTCATGGCCTTACGGCGTGACGTGCTGCGAATTGTATTCCTTAATTTCGTCTCGTCGAGGGCGTTTGGAAGTGTTCGTGAGTGGTTTCTGGATATTTTCGGTCAGCTCGGGCGATAATCGTTACCCTCCGACGACCGAACTCGGCCGAGTTTCGAAGATTTGTTGATCATTCGACGCCCGTATTTTTAACGGCTGAAATGGCCAAGGCGAGTCATGCGCTCGGACTGCATGTCAAAATGGGTAATTTGACGACGCCTCAATTCTATGATGCACCGCGTGACGATAGATGACGAGTATGGATTGGTCTGAAGATCCGCCGACTGAGACTGTACTGTTTTGCTACCAGATCCTGGTTTCAAGATACATATTCAAATCAAGCTCATTGACTTTGACCTGCACATATCGAGATAATCCAAGTCGGTGAATTAATTTGATCGCGATTCACCAAAGGGCGGGAAAGCGAAATTGAGTCGTTCGCAACGTTGGGTCGAAAGACGTTTGCGACTTGGGATTGAGGGAGATACGCGCAGGGTGCGCGTGTCTCTTTTTTTTATTTGTGCGCCGGTCGTTTTGATCTCGCAGTGAATGTTGCACTTCAAGATCGCGACTGGAAATGAGGTTGTAGCGCTCTCGCGCTGCGCATTCATCAATCATCGGGCACTTGAAAACATCGGACAGCTGAAAGACATCGGGATTGCAGGCCAAGGCCGTTGAATTTGCGATCCTTATGTTTGGAAATCGGACACGACAATTTTACTGCGAGGGACGAAGCATGTTGAACTTCTGCACTCGGAATTTGGATTCAAATCAGAATCGTGCGCGCAGGGTCTTTGGGATCTGCGCAATAATGGCTTTTGCCATAGGATCAAATATCGCCAATGGCCAGATCGCCACCTCGCTCGTCAACGAAGGCGACGAAGTGGATTCGAATGGTTTTCCCGGCGACAACATCGGTACCATCAACAATGTCGCAGTCAATTCCATCGGTGGTTGGGCTGCGACGCTGAACGCGGGATCGCTCAGTCATATCTATGGGTCGATCGATGGCGTGTCACCGGCTGGTGTCATTTTTACTGAGACAACCGAAGGGCCGTTGGTGCAGACCAGCATTGAGTCGCGCTTTGGAATCAGCGACTTCGGCGACGTTTGCTACAGCGCTTCAGGAAACGGCGGTCCGGATGGTGGATTTGATTCGGCGTGGGTCAATACGATTGGATTCGCTATCGAGGGTGCGGAAATCACGACTGGGCCGTTGGCCGGGTTGTTCTGGTCATTCGCTTCGGCACCGACGATGACCGCCAACGGAATCGGACATTTTTCGGGCGGAACTCGGACAACTGTTGGCGGTGGTACGAGTGCCCGCGGAATTTGGGGCACGGATAGCGAAACGCCGATCATCTACACCGGTGACGAGCTGCCGGGTTTGCCTGCTCCGATTGACGCCGATAGCTCCATCGATTTCAGCTACAAGTTCTCACGATTTGGCAGCGCTTATATCCTCGACGGAATCATGGAGACGACCGGTACGGGGCTGCCGAGCGGTGCGGACCATGCCATGATCATGGACGGCGCAGGTCTGTTCCTTGATGGCCAGCTGGTGCAAGAGGGTAGCGTGGTGCCGGTTGCGATTGGTGGTGATGGTACCGAAACTTGGGCCACCGGATTTGATTTCTCCGGAATCAGTGACATGGGTGAGTACTTGTTTACAGGTGATACCTCCGGTCCAACGGCCACCGATGAATACCTGGTCTTAAATGGCGTGATTCACTTGCGCGAAGGCGACGCACTCGGCGCCGATACGATTAGCGGCGCAATTGAGGCGGCAGACATGAACAACAATGGCGACTGGGCTGTCGTGTGGCAGCTTAGCCCTGGCGGCACGTGCCTGATTTACAACGATCAAGTATTGCTCAGACTTGATGAGCAGGTGGACTTCAATGGTGACGGCGTCATTGATGGCGGCGACAACGGTGCGACGGTCGATGACTTCGAGGTGTTCAGCAACGCGATGGTGGTTGGTGACCGCGACGCGGCTGGAAACGTTTCGATTTATCTCCCACTGGATGTCGATCCTGACGGACCCGGAGGCACGACTTCGCTGGTTGAAGGGATTTATCAAATTTCCGTTGCTGAGCCTGCCGGTCCTTCGGGTGATTTGGAATTGGTAGTGGTAGATGGCCCCGATCCGCAAGTCAATGTTCCAGGTGATGTGACTTATTCGGTCAAGGTTAGAAACAACAGCGATACTGCGATCACCGGTGTCACGGTGACCAGTACGCTGGATTCCGGTTTGACGTTTGACGCTGGTGCTTCGGATGCGATTGCCGTACACGCGGCGGGCACCGTGACTGCCAACCTCGGTACGATCGAAGCAAATGCGGTTCGGACGTACAAGTTCGTGACCAATGCGCCGGTGGCTGGCATCTACACGACCACATCGAGTGTGACGGGTGGGGCGGTTGATAGCGTTCCCGGAAACAACGACGTCACCAGCGAGACGGAAGTCGGCAAGAAAGCCGACGTATCGATTCTCATCACCGATGCCCCCGATCCATTGACGGTTCCTGGTGGGGCGATCACTTACACGTTGAATGTGTTGAACGATGGACCGTCGAGCGCCACCAACGTTGTGGTTACGATGAATCTCGACCCGACCACGACGTTCAATGCTGGCTTGTCTGATCCTGCGGCGAACCACGCGGCTGGTGTGGTCACGATCAATGTTGGCAGCCTCGCGAACGACGAGGCGGTTAGCTTTGACGTTGTCGTCAATGTCACGGTGCAAGGTGTCATTAACGTGGATGCCTCGATCACCGCCAATGAGTCCGACGAAGTACCGGCGAACAACGCAGACACCGAAGACACGCTCTTCCAATTGACGACCGATCTGGTGATGACCATCTCTGATGCACCTGATCCGGTGCTGCCTGTGGGTGGGCAAATCACATATGCAGTTTCGGTTGACAACGACGGTCCCTCCGATGCGACTGGAGTAACTGCGAGTGTTACGCTTGACGATAGCGTGAGTGTGGTTTCGGTCGATGCGCCCGGTATTCACGATGGTTCACCGACAGGTGGCGTGGTTACTTATGCGATCGGTGCCGTCGGAACGGGCAGCAATGGGTTGAATGCAACGATCGTCGTCGACACCACCGAAACCGGTCGCCCGGTATGTACGGGTTCGACCAGCGGTGGCGGATTTGAAACCGATCCCGATCCGGTCAACAACAATGCATTGGTCAACACGCTGGTGATTGATGATGCAAGCGGGTTGGCCGTCGGTGTGTTCTCCAACTTCGCGAGCAGTCCGACTTCCGATGTGCCTGGTCTGCCTGGTGCCAAGTTTGGTACTGGAATCGATCGACCGTACCGAAGTCCAGATGGTAAGACCTGGGTGCTATCGGCGGACACCGATCTGGGGACTTCCGTCGACGAGGTCATCATTGTTGGAAACCACTGCACGAGTGAAGTGAAAATTCAGGAAGGTGTGACCACCCTTGATGCAAGCGATCAAGTTGGTCCGATCGAGCAGGACCTTTCAATCAACGACGCAGGTCAATTCGCCTTCGCAACCAATACGAACAATTCGACGAGCGCCGATGAAACGATCGTTCGTTCGGACGGTTCGACGCATGTGGTGATCGCACGGGAGGGCAACCTCTCACCGGCGACCGGAGGCAATTTCGGAAGCACGTTGGCGGCATCCAACATCGTTTCGGATAACACTGTTTGGTTTGATGCCGACACGACCCTTTCGTCGTCGATGGATCGATTCCTGCTCAGTAAGAATGGTGTTATCGTCGAAGCCCAGGAAGAGGTGACCGTTCCGACAGGTCAGGCAGCCGGTGGGACTGATCCGATTAAAGGATTCGTTACCGGTAGTATGCGTGTTGATGCGACAGGAAGTAACTTCACGTACATCGGCGATACCAATGGCGACACGTCGACCGACGAGATGATCGTGGTTAACAACCAGGTCGTTGTGCAGGAAGGTGTCGTCATTGCCGGTTCAGGATTTGCTGCCCCGGCTGACATCAGCCTCAGCACCGAGACGTTCATGTTTGCAGACGGTAGCTGGATGGCCCGCGGTTCAAACCAAGACGGCAGCGATTGGTTGTTGCGTGATGGAGCGGTTGTGTCACAGACTGGCGACCCGATCGTAGCCGGTGCTGTCGAAACTTATGATGATGCGTCGTCTTCGGCTGGTTTCTTCTTGTTTGCCCAGAACAACGCCGGCGACTATGTCATTGGATCAGTCACCAGCGCTACGGAGTCCGCTTCCGATGCAGTCTTGACCATAAATGGTGAAGTCCTCATTGCTAGGGAAGGCGATCCTGTCGACCTTGACGGTAATGGCATCGTTGACGACGGAATGCGCATTCGTGCGTTTAGCAACGACGATCTGATTCTCACTGAAGACCTTCAGGCATACGTCCCGATCACGGTACGCGACTTTAATGATGACGGGTCGAACACCGACATTGGCGATGTCTTTATCCGCTTTAACCTTTGTGGCTTGGCGGGGCCTTGTGGCGATCTTGACAACGACAAGGATGTTGATGGGGACGACTATGACATCTTTGTGAGTGCGTTCGGGTCGACGACTTGCGATGCCGAGTATTCGATCTGTGCTGACTTTGATGAAGATGGCGTTGTCACCCATGTCGACTTCCAGCAGTGGTTGCTTTGCTACCGCGACTTTGTCGGCAGCCCCTTGGCCTCACCGCCGGTAACGATCATGGGGGACTTTGACCGCGACGATGACATTGACCTGAACGACTTCGCCGAATTCCAGATTTGCGCCGGTGCTCAATCGGAAAGCATTCCATGTCGGGCGCGGTTTGACTTCAACCATGATGACGTCGTGACGTTGCTCGATGCCGGTGGCCTTGCCGATGCACTTGATGGGCCTTTGGTTGCGAATAATTGACGTAAGTATGATAAGCCGATCGCAATGTTGTCCGCACCAAACTGATTCGATGGGTGGGTGCGGGCGACTTCGCGACGGACGATCGAAGATTGAATAGTTCCGTAGAGGAGAAAAGAAGATGCTGCAACGACGCAAACGTGTATTTGGGGTGATGGCGACTGCATTGGTTGCGATGATCCTGCTGGCCGCTGCACCCGCCAAAGCAACGGTCGTGGTGTCGCTCTCACCGGCCAACCAATCGGTGGACATCGGTGATGGAACGGCAAGCGTAGATATCATCGCTGTCATTCCGCAGGCCGACGCCGTTGTGGGCTGGGGACTTGACCTCGATCTTTTTGGTTCGAGCGTGTCGATTGGTGGCGCTTCGGTCAACGAGCCGACGTGGACTGCTGTGAGCGGAACGGACTTGGACGGATTGGCTGGCTTGGTGCCTTTCTCGCCCGGTACGGCGATTTGGAGCGACCCCGTTGCAATCGTTTTAGCCACCGTGACGCTATCGCTTGATTCGCTGGGAACCACGAATCTGACCCTGAGCGACGACAATCCTGCCGATTTGTCGGAAGGGTTTGCGCTCGATCCGCCGCCGGTTGGTGAATTTGCTGACGTGACTTACGAGCCCGGTTCAATCACAGTGACCCCCGAGCCCGCGAGTTTGGTGTTTTTGCTATTGGGCGGAATGGCCTGCGTTTCGCGCCGTCGCTAGAGCGGTTACAAGAGCAGTTAATCGCCCAAGGGTGTGACGACACGGCCGCGGTAGGGTGGGCCGTGTACACCTTGGCGCGAGCCGTTTGAATGGCGAATGATTGACCGCGACGGCGGCGGGCACAGCTCACTCTACGGTCGCTTTCGGCACGGAGTGTGCCGGAAATGATTTGAACTCATGAACCGCCCGATACCCGATCCAACCGAAACGCGTCGGTTGCCTGGGATCAGGGCGGCGCCGTTCGTCAATTGACACCCCCCAAAACGCGTTCGCGGATTGTCATGCCAACGACAGACCGATCGATCAGTTTTCTTCGACCGTATCACTCCATCTACCACCTCGCGCCAACCGTACGTCGCGCACCATTTACTTAGGAGTCGAGCCGTCATGCGTCATTCAATCTTTAAACAGTTTTTTGGCATCGCACTGCTTTCTGGGTTGACGCTTGCTCTCACTTCAGGTGAGACTTCGGCGGGCGAAATCAAATGGCGCTCCGGCACGCAGCGGCTCACACCATCGACCGCAGCAGAGGCCGCGTCGCGGCTCGTCTCGATGGCACAGTCTCGAAGTGTGACCGAATCTTCGCATTTGGTTGTGCAATTCAACAAGCCGCTGACCAAGATTCAGCGCGATCGGCTGCAAGCAGGCGGTGTTAAGCTGCTCACCTATTTGGGCGACCATGCGTATTATGCGACCGCCCGCCCCGGTGCGCTCGTCGAACGGAATATTGCATCCATTGACTCGCTCAGCGCCGTCGCCAATGTCGAGCGCGACTGGAAGTTGCACCCGTCGCTCATTCGCAACGAACTGATGCCATGGGCTGACGTCCATGTCGATCCGGCGATTTTTGAGAAAAATGGTGACGCACAAGTTCGTGTCGTGCCGGCTGACGAAGCGGATTCGGTGCTAGCCGCTGTCTATGTCCTCTTTCATCCCGATGTGGATCTCGATCAAACGGCGGTCGGAATTCTTCAGCAACATGGTGCGGTGATTCGTGGAACCATTCGGAGCCTGAACGGGTATCTGGTCGAACTTCCCTATTCGCGAATTGCCGTTCTCGCCGATGAGGACGCCGTTCAGTACATCGAACCACCGCTGCCTCGGCTATCTACAGTCAACGACAGCAACCGAGCGCGAACTGGTTCTGATGTCGCTCAAGCCGCCCCCTACGACCTTGACGGAACGGGCATCAACGTGTTGGTGTACGACGGTGGCATTGGGCTCGCGACCCACGCGGATTTTGGCGGACGTTTGACGCCCCGCGATTCTTCAGGACTGTCGGATCATGCGACGCACGTGGCAGGCACCATTGGTGGCGATGGTTCGCTCAGTGCCGGTATGAATCGTGGGATGGCCCCCGGGGTCACGATTCAATCGTACGGCTTTGAAACGGGCGGACCGCTAGAGGCGGGATTCCTTTATACCAATCCCGGCGACTTGGAAGCCGACTACAACGAAGCGATCAATGTCTATGACGTGGACATCTCCAACAACTCCATCGGCACAAACGTCGCCCCCAATGGCTTCCCTTGTTCATGGGAAGGAGACTACAACGCCACGTCAGCGCTGATCGACGCGATCGTGGGCGGCAGTTTGGGATCGCCGTTTCGCATTGTGTGGGCGGCGGGCAACGAGCGCGGCAATGGTAGTTGCGGTGCGACCTACAACACCATCGCACCACCTGCCGGTGCCAAGAACCACCTAACGATCGGCGCCCTCAATAGCAACGACGACACCGTCACGAACTTTACCGGGTGGGGGCCCACCGACGACGGACGCATGAAACCGGACTTTGCCGCACCGGGTTGCCAATCTGGTGGCGACGGTGGTGTGACATCGTGTTCCAGTGGCGGGAACTACTCGACCAAGTGCGGGACATCGATGGCCTCGCCCACGGTGTGCGGAATGAGTGCCCTGATCCTAGAAGACTATCGCGCCAACTATCCGGGCGAGCCGGATTTTAGAAATTCAACGCTAAAAGCCGTGCTGGCACAAACCGCCGTCGATATCGAAAACCCCGGTCCGGATTATCGAACCGGGTATGGATCGGTGCGCGTCGTGCCAGCGATTGAATTGATGCGGGCTGGCAACTTTCTGGAGGCGGAAGTTTCTCAGGGGCAGATTGTTCAGGTGTTGATCATCGTCGATGCGCTCGACACGCAGTTGAAGGTCACCTTGGCGTGGGATGATGTTCCCGGTACACCTGCCGTCAATCCTACGCTCGTCAACGACCTCGATCTACGGGTGCTGGATGCGAACAGCAATGCATATCTGCCTTGGACACTCAACCCAGCGGTCCCGGGCGACAATGCTGTCCGCACACAAGCCGACCACGTCAACAATCTGGAGCAGGTGGTGATCGATGCACCGGTGCCGGGGGAATATTTTGTACAGATTACGGGATTCAACGTTCCACAAGGACCGCAATCGTTTTCGTTGGCGGCGGAACCCCTGCTGATCAAATGCAGCCCGCAAGGTGTCGTTCGATTCGATCATGAAAGCTACAATTGCGCGAGCACGGCAGAGATTTCCGTCAATGATTGCGATTTGAATACAAATGATTTAGCCGTCGAGACTATCAACATCACCGTTGTATCCGACACCGAACCAGGTGGCGAGATCATCACGCTGACCGAATCTGACCCGCAGTCCGCGTACTTCGTCGGTACGATAGGGTTGGCGTCGATCAACGCAGTGGGCACGCTTCAAATCACTGAAGGCGATTCGGTCACAGCCAGCTATCTCGACGCCGATGACGGCTTCGGGAATACCAACGTGTTGGTCGAAAAGTCCGTCGCGATCGATTGCACCACGCCCGTGATCAGCGGCGTATCGGCGGTCGATATTGATCCGCGAAGTGCGCGAATCGTTTTCAATACGGATGAACCTGCGTTGGGTGCGGTTCGGTTCGGGATGGGTTGCAGCGAATTGTCTACCGAAGTGGGGGCATTGGGGCTTAACACGGCCCACAGTATCGATCTGACAGACTTGCAAGATGACACCACGTATTTCTATGACGTGCAGGCCACGGATCCCGCCGACAATGTGGCGTTTGATACCAACGGGGCGGTGTGTTACAGCTTCACGACGCCAGAGATTCCCGACTACTTCACGGAAGAGTTTCTGGCTGACTTTGATCTGACAAATAGCGCGATCCTCTACGCACCAAATGGTAGCGTTGACTTCTATAGTTCGTGTACGTTTGGGACGCTCGTATTGCCGACCGATCCTGCCGGTGGTGTTCCGGTTGTGCTTTCCGATACGGGGTCGGTCGAGGTTTCCCTGATCGGCGGCGCCCAAGTTCATCTCTATGGCGTTTCGTACAACACGCTGTATATCAACGCCAACGGCAACATCACGTTTGACGCGCCTGACAGTGACTCAACTGAAACATTTGAAGATCATTTCGACCATCCACGGGTATCGCTGATGTTTGATGATCTCGATCCGAGTGAGGGCGGTCTTGTTAGCTACAAGCAATTGGCCGACCGCTTCGTCGTGACTTGGTTTGACGTGTCGGAGGATGGCGTCAACAACAGCAACACGTTCCAAGTCGAGTTATATTACGACGGACGAATACAATTCGCTTGGCTGGGTGTCGACGCGAATGATGGCATCGTTGGGCTTTCCGCAGGTACGGGGATACCAGTCGACTTCTTTGAATCGGATCTTTCTGAGGTCAGTGATTGTGGACCACGGGCACCATCAGCCGCAGGGCGCACGGTGGTTGTCGGCGAAGATCGATCGGCGGACATCGAATTGCTTGCTTCCGACGACGGCGATCCGCTGGTCCCGGGAATGTTGAGCTACATCATCACGTCGCTGCCTATCTACGAGTTACGCGATTCCGGCAACGACCACATCATCACGCCGGGCGACTTGCCGTATACGCTCGCTGGTGGTGGCAATGCACTGAATTATGCCCCAACCAATGGATTCCTCGGGACAGACACATTCAATTTCAAAGCCAACGACGGTGGAACTCCGCCAGATGCGGGCGACTCGAACGTTGCGACGGTGACGGTTCAGGTGGACCCGGTGCTGCAGTTACCTGTGTTTGATCCATTCCCCACCACTGAATTCGACACTGGTTTTTGGTCGTTCGTGTCGCATGCAGCGATTGATGATGAGGGGATAGACGAACCATCGATTCCTTATTCGGCGCGGATGAACGGCTCGCCGGCTGGCGGGGATGAAATTCAAACGCATCTTGTTGATTTGAGCTCCGTGACTGACGCGCGGTTGGTGTATTGGTTTGAGCGCACCGGCAACGGTGAAAGCCCGGATTCCGGTGAAAACTTGCGGGTCGATTTCGTGGACAACAATGGAAGCTGGCAAGCGCTGCGCGAGTACGCAGGCGACGGTGATGACATGACCAGCTATCAACGGGAGGACGTACTTCTTCCTGTGAGTGCTTTGCACGATAGTTTCCGAGTCCGATTCCGCACCACGGGAACTGGCAGCCTGAGCAACATCGACGACTGGTTCATTGACAATGTGTCGTTGACGCTGGGCGACGCGCCTTTTGCCAACGGTTCCATGGTCGAAGTGCGACAGGATGACCTTGCCGATATTGCACTTGACGGTTCGGATCCGAATCTCGACGTATTGAACTTTGTGATTGTAACGTTGCCGGCGAACGGGACGCTTTCTGATCCCAACGGCGGCGTGATCGACTCCAACGGGTTGCCGTACACGTTGATCGGCAATCAGAACATCGTTCGCTACCAACGAAACGGTAGTTTCTTGGGCGCGGACTCGCTTATCTTCAAGGTCAACGATGGCGTATACGATTCGTTCTTGGCGAATGTCGGCATCGACGTTCAACCACTGATCGAATTACCGTTTGAAGATTCGTTCCCGGATTTTGTTTTCGATCCGCTCAAGTGGGGTGAAATACTCGGAGCGTCGATCGACGGCACGGGAATCAACGAACCCAGCCCGCCCAATGCCGCCCGCCTTAATGGAAGTTCATCGGTGGGCGACGTACTCGTATCGTTTCCGATCAACCTTGAAGGTTATTCAGGTATTCGTTTGCGATATGCGTGGCAACGCACTGGCGGTGGAAATAGCACCGAAGAGGGCGATGATTTGTTCCTTGAATACTTCGATACCAATGGCGCGTGGCAGGTTCTAGCCCAGCATCTGGGCGACGGGCTTGATATGACTGACTTTGAAATTGCCGATGAACTCCTTCCGGTTGATTCGCTGCACGGGAGTTTTCAATTGCGTGCGAGGGTCACAAGCAATGCCGGAGACGATTGGTTTGTTGATGACGTGTTGATCTATCATCCCGACGCCCCGACCGCGACGAGCCTAAGTGTGTTGGTGCGCAGGTTCGGGTGGGCTGTCATTGATTTGGTCGCGAGCGATCCCAATGAAGATCCTCTGGACTTTGTGATTCGGGCGCTACCGGCGCAAGGTGAGTTGTATGACACCGGAAGCGGTACATTGATTACGCCGGGTGCGCTTCCATATGTACTTACTGGTGGTGGTCAACAGGTTCTCTACACGCCGCCGCTTGGATTTGAGGGGTCAGATGTCTTTACGTTTAGAGCAACAGATGGAGCGTTTGATTCAACATTGGGCACCATCTCCATTCAAATTGGTGGTGAGCAGCCCGTCCTGAGTTTCCCGATGGATACGGATCCGGGTTGGTCGACCGAAGGACTTTGGGCGTTTGGCGTGTCGCAGGGGATCGACTTCGATCCTGTGTCGGGCGCGACGGGGTCCAACGTCTACGGTTATAACCTCGCCGGCAAGTACGAAAGTAATCTTCCCCCGACGTACTTGACCACGACTCCCTTCGATTTGTCCGTTGTTCAGAATACGGAATTACGCTTCGAGCGCTGGCTGGGCGTTGAGAGTAGTTTCTTTGATCATGCTGCGATCGAAGTGTCTGTAAATGGCGTCGATTGGGACGTGGTTTGGGAGCACACAGAAATAGCCGGCATTTTTGATCGAGCGTGGATCCCGCAAACCATCGACATTTCTGCGTTTGCCGACGAACAATCGGCGGTGCAGATTCGTTGGGTCATGGGTTCGACAGATTCCAGTGGCGAATTCGAAGGTTGGAGCATTGACGACGTCGAGATTTTTGGAGACATCATTGCCAGTCCGGGGGATATCGACAACGACGGCGATGTGGATAGCGCCGACATGCGGGTGTTCGTTGCTTGTCTGTTCGGTCCCAACGCAGCGCCCGCACCGCCGGGGCCCATGGTTTCGCAAAACTGCTTGGATTCGTTCGACTTTGATTCGGATGGCGATGTTGATCTGGCGGACTTTGAAGAGTTTGCGAAGGCGTTTACCGGCGGATCTTGATCGGGTTGAGAGTCGGGATGTAGGGTGGGCCGTGCCCACCGCAGTTCGAACACATACGACTTGATGGGCACGGCCCACCCTACGCGCGGCGAAATGCGAATGACCGGTACGGCGCTCCTAGCTGTATAACTACAGCGAAAGGGCAAGCACGGAATCCTTCGCTTCCAGCTGGGTGCTATTTATTGAGCCGCCGACTGAAACTGAGCAAAGTCAGTCAGGTCGACGTGGTTATTGTCATCAAAGTCGAGAATCGAGCAGCCGGGCGGCGTTGAGTCTGCCGGACCTTGCAGGCAACCCGGGAACGCAATGGCGTCGCCATCATCGACCGCCGAATCGCCATTGTAGTCCCCCTTGGTGGCGACGCAGCCCTTCGCGAACAAGACGACATCATCAATGTTCCATCCGGGAAGCGAATTCGAGCCATCGGTTGGCCCCATGCCCCATCGCAAAAATACGGTGGATTGATTATCAGCGACGGCGGAAATGTCGAACGATTGGTGGGTCCATTCGGTGTCGGTTTCAAAACCGTTGTCACCGATATGGTCGGCGGCTGCGCTGTAAAGCTCCGTCCAGCTTGTTCCATCGTTGCTCACCGAAATGGTTGCATCGTCAAAACCAAACGCCGACTCAACTCCGAGCCATCGCCAGAAACGCAGTTCAACACCGAATTGCCCCGTGCAATCAATCGAGGTCGTGGTCAGATAGGTAGGCGGCAAGTTGTTGGCATAGTTGCCAGCTAGGTTGTAACCATAGACATTGCTGCCGGTGTATCCGCTGGTCGGGTCGCCGTTGAAGGTGCCACCACCAGTGGGCACACCCCATGCCCAATCGCCTTCGGTCGCCCAGCCCGGGTCGGTATCAAATTCTTCTGAATAGAACGGACCGACAGCCACCGGTGGATTGTATGGACCAAGGTCAGCCGAAGATGGCAGGGTCGAAATTGATCCTTGATTGCTGTCGGCTGCGAAGTAAAATTCTGGCGTAGAGGAGCAATTCGTCGCCGGCAAAGTGGTTTCATAACCGTTACTACTGACCTGCGTGAGCATCACTTCATTAAATGGGCCGTTCGTATCAAAACGGTAATACATCCGGGCCGTGCCAGCGGTGTAGTCTTCGTATTGTGAGGTCACCGTAAGCTGAAGCGGAAGATTGACGCCAGGACTCAGGACTTCGGGAATCTCCGTTTCAAGGTCAATAATCACCGGCGACCGAACGAAATCGGTATTCGTTAGATACAGAAGGGCTGGCGTGATTTCTTCATTGTTGGGAATGATCTCTTCAGGATCGAGAATGAAACCGGACCCGAACGGACCCGATTCAGGGCGCATTTCAAAACTGAACGCCAGCATTCCCAACTGAGCGTACGCCCAGTCAAGTGAATCGCCGTTGACTGGATAGATCGTGGTGTAAGTCGGACCCGCGGTGTAATTCAATCCATGCACCCCCAAGATAATGTCCTGCATGGCCAACCCATGTTCGCTGAATAAGTCATTGTCGGGGCAGAGGTCCGGGATGTATCCCCAAGGCCAAAGTATCAATTGCGTAAAGCTGTGGATGTCCACCATCGTGCGCATGTTGGGGTGATTCAGCATGAAATCGCGCAGGGCGACGGTTTCTGGTTCCGAGAATGGAGTTGGGCCACGATAAACGGCGCTGCTCGGGCTGGGACTTGATCCGTCGTCGTCGAACCCCCAAGCTTCGCCCCAGTTGCGGTTGATGTCAACGCCAATCGTGCCGTTCGAGTTGATCGTGCGCGTCTTACGCCACAATCGGTCGTCGCTCCAGGTGAATGCGAAGCCATCGGGGTTGGAGACGGGGACGAGAAAGATTTCGGTTTTGTTGACCATGTCGGTGATGATCGGATCGATCCCGTAATTCTCCAGTATATGTTGCGCAAAATAGGTTGGAGCGGTGGTCGTTACCCACTCGCGGGCATGCACGCACGAGAAGTAGAGCGCCCCAGGTTTGTTTCCGCCAATGGCATCGTTGGCCAAGCGGAGGCCCCAGATGGTCCTGCCTTCACCACTGGTTCCGATATCAATCATCGATACGAGGTTGGGATACCGCGTAACCAATTCATTCATGAACCAAACAATGCTTCCGGTGCCGTTGTCGTATTCGTGATAGTCTAGAAAGTAGTCTTCGTATGGGTCGCCACCACGCAGTGGACTGGGTTGGCGCTCCGCGTCAATGAGGGATTGAACGTTTTCATGCTGGAGGTCAAACGCGACACCCATCGCCCGTATCGCGTCGAGTTGTTGCTCACTGGCGACGACATCAATATCGCCTGGGGCGGGGGCGCAGTTCAAAACGACAGCGCCGAGGGTTTCGATCGCATGAAGTTGGTCGCTGGTAGCATCGCGAACATGGACAAGCCAATGGTCTTTGTATTTTGTTGAGGCGTCAGCCCGTGCGGGATTCGGAATCACAATCAAAACAATCACAGTGCTAGCGATCCATCGCGTGAGTTTAGCCATGGCTGACCTCCCGAATCTTCGTGATTTTCCCGGTGGACCCCGTGGTGGCTCCTCCGATTCCATTTCGTCCGCCATTGTATATCAAACCATGCAATCAAGGCCAATGGTTTTGACGAAGTTCAAGGGACCGCCGCAGCGAGCACCAAGCGATGCAAACCAACTGGATCGAACCCACGCATCGCACTGGCGCGTTTTGTGATGATGACCTGTTCGAGGCTCTTGGGCGTGAATTCTAAATGGGATTGGGGCGACGGGCATGATCGAGGGTGTGAATGGCGTCTTTTCGACTCAGCCTACTACACACGGCATCGCGCCGGAGTTAAACAACCTAAATAGTAAACGGCACAAGTAGGCTGGCCTTAGGCGTTGGAAGGAACTTCTTCGGTTGGTTGTTTTGATTCGGCAAGTTGCGCACCGTCATCATCGGCATGCTCGTCGCCGTCTTGAAGGTCATCGCCATCCGCCCGTGATTCGTCGTTGGGGTTCAGTGCAACCTCGATGCGCTCGATGCACGCCCGAATTTCAGCCATCTGTTTTTCTTGGGTGATGAGATCTCGTAACTCGTCGACGATTGCAAGAACAAGTTCAACTGAATATGAATTCGACTCGGCGGCTTCGTGAGTTCCTTCACTCGGGATCTTCGGAGCAATCGGGTCGGATGCTTCGATGGATCCGTCAAACCAACTCAGTTCGATGGGTGTATCGAACTTGACACCTGCAAAGTGAACGTGTCCCCACACATTCTGGCAGTGCGCAATCGTTCCATCAATGGTTAGTGATTCCCCGTCAACAGTGGTCATGCCGAGTTTGCACCGGGTCGACGAATGGATGTAATTGCCCGTAAAGAAACCGATCCCACCTTCGCTCAAGTCATAGGACCGAACAATGAATCGACCAATCGTCCCACCGGGCTGAACGGTGTCAATCGTCATGCGCATGAAGTTGGTCGGTCGCCGCATCCACTTTCGTTCGGTGCTATTGCGACAGAGTTCTTCTGAGACGATGACAGCCAACTCGCTGTCGGTCATACGAAGTGTGTCTAGGTACTTATTGTTTTCGGCCCAATATGACATGTTCACCCTTCCTGTGAAATCAATCGGTTGGACCAAAGTTTCGAATTAGGTGGACTTCGCATATAAATAAAGAATTGGGGACGTGAGGATTGCCCCAAAAGATGAGTAGTCGCTTCTTGCACTCGGTAGTCGCGCGGGATTTGTCAGCAGAATCAAATGGGAATTGCGCGTATCAACTGCAATACGTGGCTAATTGCGTTGGCCCAATTTGGTTTTAGGCGGCTGAGGGGAAAATTTCCACCACGATAGACTTCTCCGTATCGGACCTTCCGTCCGCGACAGACTTGGGGGATTTGCCCCCCTGGGTGAGGGGCCACGGCTTGCGATCTTGTAAGCAAGAATAATTCTGTCCGCGAATTTACTCGCGCTGCAAAACCGTGCTACGTAATTACACACCCGAATCCACGGCCGTATTTCTCGGTCGGTGTTTGATCAATTGTATCGAACTTCGATTGTTCGTTGTGTTTCATTGTCAATAGGATGCGTATCTTATACTTGAACGCATTAACCCCGCGACAAAATATCTTTCATTTCGATACTGATTGGGAACTGGAGGAATTGAACCTCTCGTCAGCCACCTCACTTCTTTTGCGACAACGGGATTACAATCCGCCGTGAGGAACAGTTCCCATATAGACTCGGTTTTGTTTCATATCATTCATGCGGTGGGAGGGATTCGAACCCACACTGTCGAGAACCTCATTCTCGTGCCTCCTGCCAATTGGGCTACCACCGCGACGCTTCGTTGTCACCAGACGTATTGGCCGAGGAGGGATTCGAACCCCCAACAACTCGATCCGGAATCGAGAACCACTCACTCCGATGCCGAGCGCCTCTTCCAATTGGGCTACTTGGCCTTTCAGCTTTTCAGTTCAATCGCCGGGGAGGGATTTGAACCCTCAACTACTCGAGCTTAAATCGAGTGCCTCTGCCAGTTGGGCCACCCGGCGGATTCGTGCGCACACCTCGGGCGCACTTGGATTGACCAGGGTGGGAGTCGAACCCACACAATCAGCGTTCTAAGCGCTGCGCCTCTGCCAATTGGGCTACCTGGCCGCTAGCTTTCTGGACGTACATTCTCCATGCGACAGGCCGGATTCGTTTCCGCGCTGCCGGGAACGTGTTATTAACGTGCTATTCGTGTCTCGTTGGAATTGGACTACCGTTTGGCCCGCGCACAAAAAAAGCCTCGGTAGTCGCAAGCACCACCGAGACATCGCACCAATAAAACAACAATCATCGCGCGCAATCTAAGCGGAGCCACCTCCGGGCAAGTTCAGCAGGTCATAATAGAGTGCGTTGCGAATCATCAAAATCTCCTCTAACGGAGTATACGACACGAATATCCGAATGCAACAACAAACGTATTTTTGCACGCGAATTGACCACAGGCTTTACACGTTGGCCTGCTGGTATTTATCCTATGTGTCGGTGCAAGTCATGATCATCGGGTCAGTCAAACTGCGAGAACAATCATGCCACACGTTGTCAACGGAATCGGCACTTGGTACTGGGGCAAGAGCGACATTCATGGCGTGAAAGGAATCTGCGAAGCGTGCGGACGTTCTGGCGAATTACTTTCGTATGACACGCGCACTTTCATCGTGGTATTTTTCGTCCCGATCATTCCACTGGGTCGCAAGCGCATTCTTGAGCAGTGCCCCTCCTGCAAACGGCACAATGTGGTCAAGTACAAGGTCTGGCAGCAGATGAAGAACGTCGGCTTGCCAGCTGCGATCGAGGCGTTTAGGGCTTCGCCACATGACCGCGAGAAGGCGATGGAGTCGATCCAGATAAGCGTTGGCTGCCAGGATGCCCAAGCACTCGATGAAGTAACCGCGATCGCAGCCCCGTCGTTTGCAAATGACGCGGAGATGCAGGGTACGATTGGTGAAGCCCACGCGTACTTTTCGAAATATGAGCAAGCAGAGGAAGCGTTTCGATTATCATTGGCCGCCCAGGAAGATGCTGATGTTCGCAACGCGCTCTCGCGCAATCTGCTGTTTCAGTCGCGTCCGGACGAGGCGTGGGAGTTGATCGCCCACGATCTTAAAGAAAGTTCGGATATGCGTGGGGGGCTGGCGCTTCTGATCGCGGAATCGTACCAAACATGGGGGATGCACGACGCAGCTCAGACCGTGCTGGATGCAACGATCGCGGCGCTGCCAAATTTGGAAAGCGACAAGGGTTACAAGCGGCTGCGCAAGAGCGCGACGAAACACCAGGGAACCGACAAGAAGCTCAAGCCCAAACTTCTCGCTCCGCCCAAGAATGTCAATTCAAAGACGCGCAATTGGAGCGGGGCAGTCCCGATCGCAATTGCAGCCGTCGTCGTACTGGGCGTCATCGGTATTTTCTGCTACGCATCCTGGGATGCAGCCGCCCATCGCGAAGTTCATTTGGTCAACGGTTTGACGATACCCTATCGCGTGTTGATCAATGGCGATCAGCGAAACCTACGTCCAATGAGCCGGACAGTTGTGGAAGTGCCAGAGGGTGACATCAATGTCTCGATTCCGGACGAGACAGTTTCGATTCCTGGTCAGACCATCACGATTCGTTCGAGTTTCTTCACCCGGCTGTTCGACGATAACGTTCATGTCATCAATCCGGATCAAACTGCGATCATTCTCTGGGAAGAGACCGAATACTCTCAGCGTAGCGATCCAGATGCCGAATACTTGTACACCTACCATTGTGGGGAATTCTTCCAGACGTACACCGACGTCGATTATCCGTTCAAAGAATTCCCAGATACGATTTCGATGAAGTCAGGGACATCGATTCGCAAGAGCAAAGTAGAATTTCTGCAAGATGTGGCGGTGTCATCTGCCTTGGGGATTCTGTTCACGGAAGTAGGTTCCGAACAGGCGGTAGAATTCTTGGAAAGAAAAGCGGCGTTGGATGCAGACGATTCGATGACAGTTGGTTCCGCGGTCATGTTTCTGCCGGAAGACAAGAGTGTTCCGCTACTTGAAAAGCTTTGTTCGGCGAGACCAATTCGCGTGTCTGCACACCAATGTTACCAGTGGCTTATGGGGCGGATTCAACCCGAGAAGAATCTGGTCGCTGAATACCGTGACCTGCTTGCTGAAAAACCTGACAGTTCTGCTCGCATGTACTTGTTGGGATGCGTGGAAACCGATTTCAAAAAATCAGAACTCCTCCTGCAACGGGCAACATTGGCCGACCCACCCAGCGCCAATGCATACAGCGCTCTGGCAGGCCACCGAAAGTCGATGGGCAAATTTGAAGATGCGTATGAATTACTCAAGAAGGCCATTGCATTATCGCCAAAGGAACAACGTATCCAAGCCCATTACATGTCTATGCTTTCGGCCACTGGACGTTTTGAAGAAGCGATCAAGGCATATCACAAAGTTGATTCATTGGTATTCAGAGGTGAGCGCTACGACCTCTACTTCAAGTGTCGGCTGGGCGACCGTGCGAAGCTTGATGCCTACGTCAAGGGCATTGCGAATCGACCAGAGAATCAAGATGATCCTGAATACCATAAGGAATTGCAGGCAATAGCTGAGTGCTACTGGGCATACAGTGAAGGCGACATTGCGAACGCGATCACAGCTTGCAAAGCCATCGGCGATCCGGAAATGGAATTGGCTTGCGCCATCATGGACGGAAATCTTCAAGCAGCCGCAGGAATGCTGGCCGAGAATCCGTCGTTGGAAACCCAGTTTTTCCTGCTGGCTTCGATTCTCTTGCGGGAAGCGGGCGACGTGGAGAATGCCGACCAAATCGAAGCGGTCGCACTCGAGCAACTGACTGAGCAGGGGGTCGAAGAGCGACAATTGGTGGATTGGTTATCTGGCAAGGTGAAACCAGACGTCGATGAAGTATTGCGAATCAACTTGGGGAGCAGCTTGAAGTCGGTAGCGCTGGTTGCGCTGGCGAAACGCCAGCCTGACGGCCGGGGTCGCTTTCTTACCTTGGCTGAGAAACTCAATTACGATCAACGATTTCCGTATTTGACGCTCAAAGATCTGATCGAATCGACCAGCAATGCGTCCGCGCCGGTCGGTACTGAATAATATTTCGGTTCCACCAGCTTACAATCGAGACGCGGTTGTGCTCAATGCGGCCGACGCTTGGCTCGGGTCGGTCAACACCGGATTCGTTTCGACGTCGCATTCCCATTTCCATTCGTCGAACTAAAGATTCCCGACATCGATTTCGCCGCGCTGGAAGTCGTTGGGCTCGCTGCATGCTTGGATGCAAATGCATGCGGCAAATAACGATACCGCGACTGCGAAATCTTCATGGCTGGGTTTGGTCTTCATTCAAGGACCTTGCGGTACTTGCGCTTGAGCAACAACTTTTCGTAATGCAGCACGTGCAAATAGGCGGCTTGGATTGACTAATTCAATTGCCGTCACTTACGACGACAGGTTCTTAGTGTCTAGAGCGTTGGAACGCACTTGCAACTCGTTGTGAGCGGATCGTCTGCTTTTTCCCATACTTGCTCGTATTCTTCGCGAACCTTTTCGGCTTCAGCGGATTTGCCCTGTTCTTCGAGCGCTCGACTGAGGCCGTAGAGCGACCATCCGTTACGCGGCCACTCAGCGAGATCTTCGCGATATACGCGTTCTGCGTCGGCGAACTTGCCGGCTTTTTGGTACACAGCTCCGAGCGCGTGGCGGGCTGGTTGCAGCCAAAGAGGCGGTTCGCCATAGCCCAGCATGTCTTCGATGGCCACCGCGTCTTTGAGGTAGCGGATGGCTTCATCCAATTCGCCTTTGTGCAGAGCGATTTCGCCCGACACGAATAGCTCGCTGGTCATGAGGAACTTGAGAACCATGTCATATTCTGGGAACTGGATTTGGTGCGGGACTTTCTTAATTGCGGCGCGAAACTTTTCCTGCTCGCGCTTTGCGTTTTGAAAATCCTTTTTGGCGGCGAAGGCGACGGCGCGATGCGCGTGCCAGACTGCGTTCGATACGCGCATGGCGCTCGGAGGGCCTGGTTCGGCCAACAATTCGTCCCAGCGTCCGAAACGCTTCTGCACAGAATAGACTGGCCACATGCCCACATCGGCAAAATTACCGGCCATCAGCTTGACGAACCAAGGTATGCGATTCTGAATGTCGCGGGCCGCCGCTATCGACTCACTTTCACGACCGACCATCATCGCAGAGAACGATAGCATGTGCGTGTTGTGCAAGGCGTATCCGAACTGCATGCCCATGTTGCTGGCCAATTCGCGATACTTGGCGTCTGCAGCGATGGCTTTTTGGTTCTGTTCAATCGACTGATCCCACTTGCCAACTTGTGCATAGATGTGCGAAGGCATGTGCTGCAAGTGACCGCTTACGGGGATCAAGTCGCACAGCGCATCGGCGGATGCGATTCCTCGGACTTTGTCGCCACTGGGTTCGATCGCATGGATGTAAAGGTGGTTTGCGCCGGGGTGACTCGGATTCTTCTGGATGACATGTTCCAGTGCCGAAACAATTTCAGCCGTCTCATCCCGTGCCGGCGTTCCATCGCGCTCATAAAGTTTCCACGGAAACCGAATCATCATCGCCTCAGCACAAATCGTGCCGACATCTGGATCGTTTGGAAATTTTGCATACACATCCTTCATTGCGTCGGCGAAGGCCTTGTCGAGATCTTCGCGTTCGTCGGGTTCCTTCTCGGCGTAACGATGCGACATCGCTTCGATGAGTGCCCGCTCAACGGGTGATGCCTGGTCCACCCGCTTGAGCGCTTCCT
>BQJS01000046.1 GCA_021604825.1 Phycisphaerae bacterium
CGCACCCGCTCGCCATGGCTCTCAACCCTTGAAGGTATCCTTTAGCCGGCGGTACCACGCCCATGTTGCCTGCCACCGGTTCGACGAGGATGGCGGCCAATTCAGTACCATGCGCATCGATGATTTTCTCAACGGCGGCAAAATCGTTGTAAGGCGCAATCAACGTGTCAGCCGCTGCCCCTTTGGTGACACCCGGCGAATCGGGCAGGCCCATCGTCGCCACACCAGACCCCGCGCTGACGAGGAGCGAATCGGCGTGGCCGTGATAGCAACCGGCGAACTTGATGATCTTACTGCGACCGGTCGCCGCACGGGCAAGTCGGACTGCGCTCATGACGGCTTCAGTGCCGGAATTGACGAAACGCACCTTCTCGATCGAAGGCACGCGACGAACGACTTCGCGTGCGAGCTTCACCTCAAGCGCCGATGGTGCGCCGAAACTGACACCGCGTGACATCGCATCGGCAATTGCGGCGATCACTGCATCGTGACCGTGACCAAGAATCATAGGGCCCCACGACCCGATGTAATCGATGTAGCGATTGCCATCGACATCGAATAGGTAACACCCTTCCGCACGCTCGATAAAAATCGGCTGACCGCCCACACCGCGAAACGCCCGTACGGGTGAATTCACGCCGCCGGGTAAGAGCGTCTGGGCTTCTTTGAATAGCGATTCTGATTTTGACATATTGCGATGCGTTTCCGGCGCAGCAAAGATTGGACAAAACATGATGCCTTGGCACGAATTGAACGCTGCGGCACGTGGTGCCACTGCTCTGTGAGCAGTGTATCAGCGTTTTGCACGGGATGGAAAGCACTGGTCACAGAGCAGTGGCACATGGTTAACTTTTCGCTGCTACGATTCGTTCAACCATTGCGATGCTTTGCTTGCCCAGTAGGTGATGATCATGTCTGCGCCGGCGCGTTTGATTGCGGTTAGTGATTCTAGGACGGCTCGCTTTTCATCGATCCAATCGCGTTGGGCAGCCGCTTGGATCATCGAGTACTCGCCGCTGACTTGATACGCCGCGAGCGGTACATCCGGATGAGCCTGCTTCACACGATGAATCACATCGAGATAGGCCATCGCTGGTTTGACCATCAGAATGTCAGCCCCCTCGTCGAGATCGAGATTCGCTTCGGCCAACGCTTCACCGACATTCGCCGGGTCCATCTGATAGGTGCGGCGATCAGAAAACTGCGGAGCGCACTCGGCGGCCTCACGAAACGGACCATAAAACGATGACGCATACTTCACGGCGTATGAAAGGATGCCCGTCGCGTCGAGCTTGGCGTCATCCATCGCGGCACGAATCGCCGCGACCATGCCATCCATCATCGCGCTCGGTGCCACCCAGTCAGCCCCCGCGTTTGCATGACTCACAGCAATCTCGCCTAGTCGCCGAATCGTCGCATCGTTGTCCACGCGATCTTCACAAATGATGCCGCAATGTCCGTGGTCGGTGTAGCTGCACATGCAGACGTCCGAGATGATGACGACGTCCTTAGCCGCAACGCGACAGGCTCGGATGGCTTCGGGCACGATGCCGTCCGGTTCGTCCGCAGCACTGCCCGTCGCATCTTTGCTGGCTGGTATCCCAAAGAGCAGAACTGCGGGCACGCCTGAGTCGACGATCCGACGAACCTCATCGCCAATTTGCGAAACCGTGTGTCGCACGACACCCGGCATCGACTCGATGGGCTCGGCGTCTTCTGCACGTTCGACCACAAACAGCGGTTGAATGAAGTCGCTCGGCGAGAGTCGCGTTTCGCGCACAAGATTACGCATCGAATCGGTCGCGCGAAGTCGCTGCATTCTTCGCCCCAAAGGTTTAGTCATGCATGAGCCCCAGATGAATTGATCTTTGACTGAAACTGTACTTCGAGCGAATCAACCATCGACTCGGCGCTTGCCTGCTCAGCCACCGCGTTAACTTTCATTTCAACTCGCTTGGCTGCCGCTGCCGTGGTTTCACCGATGCACACAACCGTCTTGCCATCGGTGCAAAGTCCAACGTCCACCGCACACCTTACCGCCGATGGGCTCGCGAACAAAATAGCGTCAGCAGAACGATTAATCTGGTCAACCATCCCGTCGGGCGGGCTCACCGGAACAGTCCGGTGGGCGGTAACCTGTGTGACCTGCATGCCCGCCGATTCCAAACGATCTGGCAAGGTCTTAAGGGCTCGATCCGATCGCGGCAGCAGGATGCGATTTTCTGTTCCTGGTGATGCTTCAATGATCGCTGCGGCTAAGCCAGGACCCGTTTCCACTTCTGATTGAATGTCTGCACGTACGCCCTGCTTGATCAATTCACGAGAGGTAGCCTCGCCGACGCTGGCAATGCGGCAATGGGCAAGCGCACGGCTGTCCTTACCGAAAACCGAAAATCGCTGAAAAAAACCACGAACACCATTCGCCGAAGTAAACGCAACCCAATCGTATCGATCGATTTGTTTGATCGCCTCGTCGAGATCCGAATCGGATGGCGTAAAATCAATGCGAATAAGCGGACAGCGGATCGGTTCAGCCCCTCGGCTCATGAGTTCGTCGCTTAGCTTGGCGCATAGTTTCTCCGAACCTGTGACGGCGACCTTCTTGCCAAGCAGCGGCGAACATGCAATCTCACCGACCAAATGATTTAAAGATGCAAGCTCACCGATGATCGTCACCATGGGCGATTGCAATCCTTCCCGCTCAACCGTCGCGGCAATGTTTTCCAGCGTGCCATGGCATTGTCGCTGCTGACTCATCGTCGCCCGTTCGACGCATGCCACCGGGAGATTCGGATGACCACCTGCCTCAATCAACCCGTAACAAATCGCAGCCAATTCCTGCCGCCCCATCATGACGATGAGCGTCTCGTCGCGGACAAGTTTGGCGTAATCAAGACCCTCGGCGCCGCTGCCGTCGCTTCCCCGAGCGGTCAACACCGTGAATGACCGTGAACATCCCCGCCGCGTGGTGGCCAACCCGATCGACGCCGGTGCGGCGAGGCAGCTTGATACGCCGGGCACGATGACACACGGTATTCCGTTTTCGAGACAGGCAGCTTGCTCTTCACAGGCTCGGCCAAACACACCCGGGTCGCCGCCTTTTAATCGCACCACGCACATTCCGCGTTTGGCGTGTTCGACCAATAGTGCACTAATCGCAACCTGACGATGTCCGCCGGAACCGGGTGTTTTGCCCACGTCAAACTTGAGTACATCCGGACGGCACATCGCAAGCAACGCTGTCGAAGCAAGGCGATCGTAGATGACCACATCTGCCCGCTTCAAGAGTTGCGCACCGCGCAGCGTAATCAGCGACGGATCACCGGGGCCAGCACCGACGAGATACACTGTGCCGCGCGGTTTCACGATACCTGTTCCTGCGCTTCAACGAATTGGAATAGCCCCAACTGACCAAGTACATTCTCAATCAACGCCTGTATCGATGCATCGGATTCACAAACGTCGATGATCTCGTTGGTCTCTTGGCACATGATGCGAGCGTGCAAATGAAAATGTTGGTCGCGACGTTGCGCGAATGCCGCAACGGTCAGATTGCCAACTCGCTGGACGGCCCGCTGGAGATCCAATTCAAGCGTTGTTTCCGCGCAAGTTGTGCAATCGTCTAGCTGCGAAATGAGGCCAATCATCTCATGATCGTCTGCCCGGACCTGAACGGCCAGCGCAGCTTGACCCGGTGCTGGCAGGAGTTGTTCAAGTTCGAAAACCTCATCGACGGCATCGAGCAAGTCAAGTCGCTGCAACCCCACCCAGGCCAGGATCGCGGCATCCATCTCGCCATCATGCACCTGTCGAACGCGATCATCAACCGGTCCACGAAGCGGCACGATCTGCAGATCCGGACGCAATCGCAGAACCTGTATCGCTCGCCGGGCGCAACTCGTCCCAACCTTCGCACCGGGTTCCAGCTTCGCCAGTGTGACCCGATCGCGCGTTACAACACATTCACGTGCATCGCCTCGCCGCAACAATGCCGCAATCTTGGTTTCTGGTGATTCACACAACGGAAGGTCTTTCAGCGAATGGACGGCGACATCGATTCGCCCTTCTATCAAGGCAGTTTCTATATCATCCGTAAACGGTGCATTGACAGGCAGTTCATCGATCGGACGCCCGCGATCGCGATCCCCCAACGTCGAAAGCTCAACGATTTCAATCCGATGTTCCTTGGGCAACAAGCCAGCCACTTGTTTCGCCTGCCAAAGGGCCATCTTGCTTCCGCGTGTCCCGAGGCGAATCATCCTCTGCGTTCGCTCGAACGACGTGTCGGGAGGCGAATCCCATCGCGCCAGGTCTTTGATGATCTCGATCATGCCGGCGTCCAATCCGATCGGTCGATCGAGCACGATGCTCCGCTCACCATCTCGACGGCCAAGCGGCTCGTCGTTCAGTTTTTGAGTGAACCCGAACATTCGGGGCAGATCTTCGATTGCGTGCATGCCAGTGCCCATGAAGAACGGCAGCACGATGCAGTTTCGATTTCCGATCGAACCGTACGCCGAAGCGACTGATGGTTCATCATCGATGAACGCGGGGATGACGACCGCGTCCGCAAACTTGTTTTGAAGACCGTCAGCCAGCCGAATGGATGTGTTTCGACTGGCGATGTGACGCGGTGTGCCGTGTCCAACAAGAATGACCGCGACGTTTGATTCGCGTAGGTCATGCTCTCCGACCAATTCATGAATGCGGTTGGCCAGGAGTTCTTCCAGCATCGGATGCGCGCCGACGGGCGGTGTGATTCGAACGAGATTCGGATCGAAGTCGCAATTTCTACGAAACTCGCGAGGCAGTACTTCGTCGCAGTAGTAACCGGCGCTGGTCATGAACGGAATGACAACCACCTTACCCGCTGGCAATTGGTCGAGTACTTCCGAAAAATGTGGATCGCCTTGATGAAAAGCGGCGGTGACGCTCGGAATTTCACCGGTTCTCTGCAGGTCATGTGCGAGTTGTCGAATCCGTTCGTTGACATGTGGCAAGGCGTTGGAACCATGGGCGGCCAACACGATCGACGCGGACATTACGCTGCCACCTGAGCTTTGGCCCGCATGATCTTCGCGTGCAGCGTTGGGGTTGACCGTTGTGGCGGTAGGTTGGCTTCGCGGACCATGCGTTCGATTGATCGAGCGATCTTGCGATGCTGAAACCACTCTTCTAGTCGCGCCAACTCCTCATTGACGATTCTATTTGCCGCCCGCAACTGATGGGTTGGCGCAGTACGCTTCAGATCCGCAAGTCGAGTCAGCGAAACGCGCGACGCCGCGCCGGAAAGATCACCAACGTTGGCTGGCGAACCCAAATCAATCACCGGAAAACCATCAGCGCATCGCACGAAGTGTCCGGCTTCGACGATCGGATGCTCGACCTTGCTGCACGCAATCAAGCCGTCGAGTTGCGCCACAACCGATTGCAACTCATCGAGCGGCAACGCCACCGAACCCTTCCAATCAATTTCGCGAATGCGCTCGTAAGATCGACTGAATGCAAGAATTCGATTCACGCCGGAATTCGCCAGTTCATGGGCGACGTCGCGGGCGACTGCGCCGGTACCTACAATTCCGTAGCAACGATCTTCAGAGTGTGCCGTCGCGCCAAGCAAACGCCGCGCCGCAAGAGTCACGACCGATTCATTACCCGAATTCAACGACGTCTCAGCCCGCACGCGCCGACCCGTTCGCAGCGCCGCTCGAAACAATGCGGCTAACTTTGTACCGGACGTTTGCTGTGATTCCGCATGGGCGAACGCCTTTCGCACCTGACCGAGGACATGCGGTTCGCCGACGATTCGCGATTCCAGACCAGCCGCCACGCGCAGCAAATGATTAACCGCCGACCGCCCTTCCAATATCTGCGCGTTTGTCTCTCTCGACAGCGCGGCGAAATTCTTCCCTGGTACGATTGCATAAAGTTCGTTTCGTTCACACGTATTCAGTGCAACGTGCTCCATCAAATTCAAATCGACAGGTGTTGGAATTGCCAGCGCCGAACCGCTTGCTGCGATGCAGAAAATTCCGTCCATTAGAGCTTCACCTCCAATTGGACTATCTCGCGGGTCGGATCCTCAGCACCCGTCACGGTTTGACGGGGACTCGTTCGACCGACTTGCTGCTGATAGAAATCACCGAACCCTTGACCGGTTTTGCGATATTTTGACCAACTCGTCAGCAGTGGACGCAGCACTTCGACAACATCGTCCGACGGAATGTCAGCCGCAAATAAATCCGCCAGCCTGGTGCCCGATCGATCGCCACCCACAAAGATGTGATACGCGTCAGCCGACCGCCCCACGAATGCAATATCCGCCGTGTAAGGGCGAGCGCAACCGTTTGGACAACCCGTCATGCGAATGGTGATCGGTTCATTCTGCAAATCCAACCGTGCGAGTTCAGCTTCAATGCGATCGATGAAACCGGGCATGACCCGCTCGGCTTCGGTAATCGCCAAACCGCACGTTGGTAGCGCCGGACAGGCCATCGATAACCGACGTGCGTTCGACAAGTTGTCAGTGAAGGGAACGTTGTGTTCGCGGAGGGTCGCTTCGATCGATTCGATCGCCGATTCGTCGAGATCGGTTAACAGAACATTTTGATTGGCCGTCAACACCACGCCGGAATGATGCTTGCGAACGATTTCAGCGATCGCCGTCTTTAGCTTAGCACCGTCGCTGTCACGGATTCGCCCGTTCTCAACGAACACACCGTAGAAGAACTTGCCATCGTCCTGCGGATTTTTGCCAATGTAGTCGTTATACTCCGGCACGTTGACGAGCTTCCAGTCGGATAACTCGAAAGTTGTGCGAGAGTTGAATTCATCTCGAAAGCGATCCATTCCCCACGCTTCGATCAAATATTTTAAGCGGGCGTGCCTTCGATCGGCGCGGTTGCCATGATCGCGAAAGATCGCAGCCACCGTTCGCACCGTTTCCAACACGTGTTCGGGCTCGATGAACCCTAGCGGTGAGGCGATGCGGGCGAAGGTGTCGGCTTTCTTGTGGGTCATGCCCATGCCGCCGCCCACCAGCACGTTGTAGCCAACGATGTTTTCGCCATCCAAGATTGCGACGAGCCCGCAGTCGTACGAATAAACGTCAATGCTGTTGTCACCCGCATGTGTGATGCCGGTTTTGAATTTTCGCGGGAGGTATTGCTCGCCGTAGAACGGCTCTTCGTCCTGCGTGGATAGGTGTTTTTCGCCGTCGAGCCAAATTTCGTGATAGGCTCGGCTGGATGGTTGCAATTCTTTGGCAATCTCTTTCGCCAATCGCCGGATCGTTTGATGGGCTGGGTCTTTGAGCGGTGCGGGGCACGCCATCACGTTGCGCTGCACGTCGCCGCATGCGGACAACGTCGTGACGAGTCGCTCATTCATCGCAGCGATGTGCTTTTTGAGATTGCCCTTGAGGATGCCATGAAACTGAATGCCTTGCCGGGTGGTGACACGCAGTGCCTTTCCAGCAAAATCATCCGCCAACGCGTCGAGGGCGAGATACTGGTCAGCCGTCAAGATGCCACCGGGAATCGCGGCCCGGATCATGAACGAATACGCCTTCTCCTTGCCCGCCGCCTTTAGCTCGCGTCTTGTGTCGCGATCGTCTTGCTGGTACGAACCGTGGAATTTCAGGAGTTGAATGTCGGCTTCGTCGAAATGGGTGGTGTCCATGTCGAGCGATTCGGCGATCGTACCGCGCAGATGATCGCTGGCTTTCTTAAAACCTTCGACCTTGGATTCCTTTGGCCTATCCGAATCGCGCATCAATTCCCACTTCCTGCTTCTTCACGTTATCGCAAACCATTCACGCCGAATGTTGCGTTTCTTATTGTGCCGATCCGACGACAAACCGCACGCATCAAATTCCGTCGCCATGCAAACCGCACTCGGTCTTGTTGAATTCTTTCCATCGACCCGATCGCGAATACTCGCCTGGTTTGGAACCATCAACCTTCGACGTGCAATGCGTGCAGCCAACCGTCGGATAACCCTGCTCGTGCAGTTTGTTAAACGGAACGTCGTGTTCCTGCACGTATTTCCAAACGTCCTCGCGTTCCCATGCGGCGAGCGGGCTGATCTTGAGCAACTGGTACTGCCAATCCCACTCGACCACCTGCAGATGGGCCCGGGTAATTGACTGACTTCGCCGAAGGGCTGTCACCCAGACATCGATATCAACAAGCACCCGATGCATCGGATCGACTTTACGTATTTTGCAGCATTGGTCGGGGTCGGTCTTCCACAATTCGTCACCGTATTGAGCGGCTTGCTGCTCGGGCGTCATCGTTGTGCCGTGGTTCACGAAATCGACGTGCGGATAGCGCTCGATCATCTCGTCGCGAAGGGAATACGTTTCTGGGAAGAAGAACATCGTGTCGAGGTAGATCACGGTGAGCGGCTTACCGAGCGACGCATACATGTCGATCAGGGCGCAACCCTCCATGCCAAATGACGTGGTCATCGCCAACCGCTGGTTTTCGAAATGGTCCATCGTCCACGCGATCAGATCGGGCGTGGGGCTGTCCGGACGAATGCGCTTGTCCGCTGAGGTTGAAACCACCTTCAATTCCATCTTTCGTAGACTCCAACCACTTCGACAACCGCCACTTTGGCCCAGTAGCACCTTGGCCCGGCAGCATTCACAAAAAAAGCCCGCAGCTTTCAACCGCGGGCCTTGAACACCAAACAATGCTATTTGTTGGCAATCAAGGCGACCCGTAATCCATAATCATCATACAGTGACCCATCATCGTGCGGACGCATACCGCATCGCAACAACAAAGACAGCGCAGACCATCCGCCGCAACCGTAACGTTGCAGTGCGGTGTAGCCATGAAATGATTCTGTCCTATTGCCATCATCGAAGGTGATTCTAGGTGGTGCCCATCAGTGCGTCAAACAGAACTTCTAATGCCAGAAATGCGGCGTGGGCCTTGATTCAAACCGACCGCATGCGGCCACCAATGACAATAGACCAAATGCACCGGCAACCTGACACGCGCGTCGCAAACGGGCTCGACTTTGGCGCAGCCGCACCTTGCATATTACATCGAATATGGGGGACTGACGGTTACGTTAGACTTCGGCGAATGGGCGGGCGAAAACCAATCCGCGCGATGACACCCAATTCTCCGACGATTCCGCAGGCGCAAAATGGGCCCGCGTGGACGGACGCCATTCTGTGGTCCCGGAGTTGGACTTTCGATCGCGGGCATCGCGATCGGTAAACTTCGACGTGTGTTTCGGTTTGTGACGCATGACGGCATTACTCCTGACTCGCGTTGCCAGATGAAGCCTCCAGTCGTGCCGACTCTCCAAGTGGCCGGCAGCTGGCACTTCACCCAACAACTTCCATCGACGGCCAATCCTTCAGCCAAGAGTGCATCCTGCGAAAAAGTTACGAAAAAAACCGCCATTCGCGTGGGCGGATGACGGTTCTGAGCAAACACAAATTGCACCAAACCTCATCGCCGCCCGAGCGGGCGGCAAATAATGATGATGCCAAGAAGATCGCAGCGCGATGCGTCGGCTGGCAATTCTCTGCAAATAACGTTCAACATGGCATCCACCAAAGGTCCAACTTATACGTCCGGTAAAGAAAAACCCCACAGATCCCGTTGTAGCCGATCGCAATTAACGATTGCAACAGTCTTATATGAAAGTGCCGCCAATTAAATCAGCAAACACCGCAGCACAAACGCCATCGCCACGTGAAACAAGCCGGCATCACGGTTCACGTCTAAGTTGAAGACCCACCAAATCCAGCAAACAAATCATCCCTGCGAGACAAAGCATTCCCATTCCGGTCCATTGAAACAGATTCATCGTCGGTCCCTCGTCCCCAAACCGCCCTGGCCCATGACAGCGAGCGTCGCCCAAATGGTGGTCTCCAAGTCGATGATACAATTCCCCCGAAACGGGGATTCAAGAAAATTGCCATCAACTTGGCCATCGTTGGTCCAAGGGCTGGTAAGGATTGTGACGTTTGGTTTGATTGAACGGGCAGTCGACGAAATCACTTCATTCGACTGATCGAACTAGTTGCGTGGGTCGGGATGGGCCAGGATCGCCTCGCGCTTGGCGTCGCGATGGGCTTGTACTTTCTTGGCGTATTCGGGCATGGCCTGCCCGAGGATCGATGTGGCGAATATGGCGGCGTTGACCGCGCCAGCTGCACCGATGGCGAACGTTGCTACCGGAATCCCTGCTGGCATCTGCACGGTGGAGAGAAGCGAGTCCATACCTTGGAGCGCCGGTGATTGGATGGGAACGCCCAGGACCGGGCGTACTGTTCGGCTGGCTACCACACCTGCGAGGTGGGCGGCACCTCCGGCGGCAGCGATGAATACTTCGACGCCTTCCTTCTGCGCGGCCTCCATGTATGCGACGAGTTCGTCGGGCGTGCGATGCGCCGAAAGAACACGAACATCGTGGGGGACGTCGAGTTGCTTCAACGTCTCCACTGCCTTGGACATCGTTTCCCAGTCCGATTTTGAACCCATGATGATGCTGACGAGCGCGGTCATGTTTGGAATCCCCCTATTGGACTCATGATGTCTGACTTGCGATGCCCAGTTAACGAATGCCCACCGGCGCGTGGGGCTTATTCTGTTCGAGTCCGTACGCCCCTTCGCCCTCTTCGTCCCACCACGTTAGGATCGACTTGCACGCCCGGGCTCGATCGAACGTATCGGAATCTTCGTTCATTCCGAATCCCAGACCGCTGGCATTCTGGATGGCATAAATCGACATATCCAGGATGGGCGGGAACGCACGCCGCGGCGCCGACGACGATAACAAGCTGGTCCATTCCTCTTTCATCGATCGAATCACGGCCACATGAACCGGAACAGCCATCATCGCCCGACGATCCTTTGCGGCGCGCAGCGACTCAACAATCATCTGAACCCGTTGCGCGGATGCGCGTCCCTCGTTTGGAGAAGCCGAGGCGACGAGCCTGACGAGCATTTGAAAATCCCGTGCCTCGCCGAAATGGGCGATCAGCAGAATCATTTCGCGCCTGATTTGCCCGTCCGATTTTGTCAGCTGATGGATGTGGTCAAGCGGCTCGCGTGAACCGGCTTTCACCATCCGATTGGCAATCTGCGCAATATTCTCGCCGCCGCTTTCTTTGTAGGCGTTTTGCATAAACGGCATCGCCAAATTACCCTGCTTACGTGCGATCAGCGTGTCGATCATTTGAATCCGCTGCTTCTCTGGCCCGTTTTCAATCTGCCAGACAATCGCGTCTTCCGGTGACATCGACTTTGTCGCGCCGCGCCATTTGCGAATGGCCCGCTCCAAGCGGTTGCGATCGTCGGACGTCCATTCCGAAATCAGGTAATTCCCGCCTTGGGTCTCTTTGAACGTGCATCCACTGATGCCTTCGATCAGCGCGAGTGCCACATCGCAGACGCGAACGACGATCGGTTGGCGATAACCATCTTCGGATGTTCCCACGCTGCGGGTCGCCCGGTTGTCGTTGAGACACTCGATGAGCGGATCAATCGCCGACGAACCACGCGAATACACCGCCATCGCCGGATCGGGCACAAACGTCATCATCCGCTCGGCGTAATAGTCCCAGACAAACTGCTCGATCGATTCATAATACACGTTCGGCGAGATCGCCAGCCGATGGAGCATCGACGTATTGGGGAGCGCTTTGATTAAATCTGGAACCTCAGATTCATCGTTGATGTTGTTCGAAGGTGGTGGCGACTTGATCACCGCGTCGATGCTCGCGAGCAACTGCTGGCAGGGGCCAACATATTCCGAAAGGTAATACCGCTCGATCACCGCATGGAGTTCGGCGCTGAGCAGGTCCCACGGCTCGCGGTTCTTGATGCGTACAGCAATCTTGTCCCAGGCGTCGAGCAACTCGATGTCGTGGGCGGATTTCGATTCTGCTTCGGAATTGTCCGGGCTCACCTGAGCGCAGAGTTGAGTTGCGCCGGCGGCCATACACAGCATGACGACCCCGGTGACCAAGGAGCGTGGCACCCGGAAGCTGACTAAGCCCGTACGATTTTTTTGCGTCCCGATTTGCATGAAGCCGTCGCGTTTCGCGTATCAATGACCAACTTCGCGTTGTCGACTATCCATTGATAATCGTAGTCACTGTGATCGGTTGCAACCAATACCGCGTCGTACGACTTTAACATCGCCGCGGACAGCGGTTTGCTCTTCATTTTCAGGTCATGCTCACGCTGCTGGTGGGTGCGAGCGACATACGGATCGTTGTAATCGACCTTGGCCCCCTGCTCTTTCAGCAATTCGATCAGTTCGATCGAGGGCGACTCGCGGATATCGTCAACATCCTTTTTATACGCAAGCCCGAGGACCAGAATCTTCGAACCGTTGATGGCTTTCTTGGCTTTGTTCAACGCAAGGGCCACCCGACTGATGACGTAGTGCGGCATGTTCGTGTTGATTTCGCCGGCCAACTCGATGAACTGGGTGGACATGCCATATTCGCGGGCTTTCCACGTCAGGTAGAACGGATCGATCGGAATGCAGTGCCCGCCCAAACCGGGACCGGGATAGAACGCTTGATAACCGAACGGCTTCGTCGCAGCCGCATCGACCACGTCCCACACGTTAATTCCCATCCGATCGAGCAGAACCTTCATCTCGTTGATGAGGGCGATGTTCACCGAGCGATAGACGTTCTCGAGAATCTTCGCGGCTTCGGCGACTTCGCAACTGGAAACGGGAACGATGGTTTCGAGCGCTGCGTCGTAGAGGGCCTTCGCTACGGCGAGACTCTTCGGACCCAATCCGCCGACGAGTTTGGGAATCGTCGTGGTGTTGTGCGACTTGCGACCGGGGTCTTCGCGCTCTGGTGAATAGGCGAGGAAGAAATCCTTCTCGGCGACGATGCCGCTCTTTTCGAGAATGGGTTGCATCAACTCGCGGGTCGTACCTGGGTAGGTCGTGCTTTCCAGGCAAACCAATTGATCCTTACGCAGGTACTTCGACACCATTTCGCAAGTACTCGACACGTAAGACATGTCGGGCTCGCGCATTTTGGTCAGCGGGGTCGGCACGCAGATGATGATCGCATCCACCTTGGAGATGCTGGCGAATCGATCGGTCGCCGAAAACTTCTTTTTCTTGATGGCTTCCTTGATGAAGTCCGACGGAATGTGCTTGATGTAGCTCTTGCCGGCATTTAGCTGGGTGATTTTCTTGGGGTCGACGTCGAAGCCAACCACTTTGAAACCGGCTTCATAGAACGATCGCGACAAGGGCAAACCCACATAGCCCATTCCCACGATTCCCACGACGGCTTTGCGATCGTTGATGCGGCGTATCAAGTCAGTATGAGGCACGGATCAATTCTCCGAAAGAGTTTGCACAAGTCATGCTGCCAGATTGCATGTTGCCAAAAGTGCATGTTGCCAGACGAGCGGTCATCATAGAATCCGCCTACATTCCTGCAAGCGAACGCATTGCGATGCGGTACCAGGGTCTGCTATGATCCCAACGCATCGATGGCCTTAAGATCGGCATATCTTGCGACGCAAAACAGGCAATACAGACTTGGCTAATTCCCCGTCGTGTGGGCAGCCTCTAATGGGAATCTGGCACGTGCCAAGGCAACAATCAGCACGAACCCGCTGGGAACTTGGGACGTATCAGATTGACTAAATCAGCCCCTGAACTGTTCTTGACCGGAGCACAAAAAACAGATGAACGCATCGAATACGCCCATCGCGCTGGCTAGGCCCGATATCTCGCAAAGTGAGATCGATGCCGTCGTTGAAGTCCTCAAGACGCCGAACCTCTCACTGGGCCCGAAAGTCACCGAATTCGAGGAGAAGTTCGCGGCCCAGTGCAAGACCAAGCATGCCATCGCTTGCAACAGTGGGACCAGCGCGCTTCACTTGACGCTCTTGGGAATGGGCGTCGGACCGGGTGACGAAGTCATCACGACACCGTTTTCGTTCATCGCTTCGTCCAACTGCATCATGTTCGTCGGCGCGACCCCCAAGTTTGCGGACATCGACCCTGACACTTGGTGCCTCGATCCAAATAAGACGGACGCCGCAATCAACTCGAACACGAAGGCCTTGATACCGGTGGATGTATTCGGAATCACGCCGGACATGGATGCTTTCGCGGCGCTGGACAAGTCGCGCAACGTCCGCATCATCGAGGATTCGTGCGAAGCCTTGGGAGCCACGTTTAACGATCGACCGGCTGGTTCGTTGGGTGATGCGGGTGTGTTCGGTTTCTATCCCAATAAGCAGATCACCACCGGTGAAGGCGGCATGGTGGTGACCGACGACGACCAGATCGCCGAGATCGCCCAGTCGGTGCGCAACCAGGGTCGGGGCAGCGGTGCGGGTTGGTTGGCCCACGAACGCCTGGGTTACAACTTCCGCCTGAGCGACATCAACTGCGCCATCGGGTGTGTCCAAGTCGACCGTCTGGACGAAATCCTCGAAAAGCGCGCCAAGGTGGCCAAGATGTACGACGAGCGGCTGGCTGGCGAAGATCGGGTGACCACCCAGGTCACCACGCCGGGTTGCCACAAGAGTTGGTTCGTCTACATCGTGCGACTGCGGGACGGCTACACACCCGAGGACCGCGACGGCATGCTGGACACGATGCGAGAAGAGGGCATCGGATGCAGCAACTACTTCGCCCCGCTCCACCTACAACCGTTTTATCGCGAATCGTTCGGGTTCAAACCGGGTGACTTTCCGTTCTGCGAGGCCCTTTCTGAGCGGACGATTGCGCTGCCGTTCCATGCCGAACTGTCGGCAGACGACATCGATCGGGTCGTGACCTCGCTGCAACGGTTGCTTTAAGAATTCCATCCCACCGACAGCCGAGGCTCGCGGGCATTGATTTGACAGGGCTCATCGTGACTTATGTGCTTGCAGCCCATAGTCTTAGCCGGTAATGTGCCATCACTTTAAGGGCGAGACTCCACCCGCCGGCGCGCGTTCTGCAGACTCCCGGACGCGATGTACTCGACGCGGTATTGAAGTCGATCGTCATCGAAAACCTGTCGTCATCGAAAACAATTTGTGCGTTGGCAGGGCCCGCGTTCATTCCTGCAAACGCTACCTGAATTCCAGCTAAGGAGAGCACCTGTGCATCCAACTAGGCTCTTGGCAAAGCGTATCCTTCCGACTTCCACCATCCTCGCATTCGCATTGTCCTTTGCGATGCCAACGTTCGTATATGCGGGCGATGCCGAAGATGCCCTGGACGCTGCGATCGCGCTGTTTGATCGAGGTCAGTACAAAGAAGCCCAATCGATGCTACTGGCGATTGATCGCGGTGATCTCGATCCGTCGATGCAATCCCAGCGCAAGGATTACGTGAATCGCTCGCGGGTGGCGCTTCGGATGGTGGACCAGGCGCAAACCGATCTCGATGACGGTGTGCAAGCCCACAAGCAGTCGCGCTTGGGCGATGCCGAAACACTCTTCAACGCAGTTGTCGCCAATGAGTACGCGACCCAGATGCAGCGCTCCACGGCGATGCGTCATAAACGCGAAATCAGCAATACGCGGTCAGGTGGCGTGGTACCGGTCAATCGATCGCAACCGCTCTCGCAGTTCGCAGCCAACGGACCAGCCTCCGGAACGAACAATGATCAGGCCCGCGAACTAACCCGTCGGGGCTACGAAGCCCTGCGGGCAGGCAACAACGATGAGGCCACGCGCTTGTTCAACCAAGCCCTTCAGAAGGTTCCGGGCTATCCCCAAGCCGTCGAAGGCATCAACCAAGCCCGCGGGCACAATCGCGTCGAATCGCCCAGCGGATCACTGCTCGATCGAATTCAGTCGAGAAATCGGGTCCAATGGCAGCGGGCGCAGGAAACCTTCCGCGGGTACGAAAAAGAGATTCAATCTGCCATTATCGATGAAAACTTCGACTTGGCCCGGGAACTATTGCTCAGCGCCCGCCAGGTGGTTGAAGGGGCTAAGCAATACGCCGATCCGCTGATCAAGTACGAAAGCATCATGAGCGAGATCGATGCGCTGGAGAAGAACCTCGGTGCCGAACTGGAACGAAATGACCAAAACCGCGCACGAACCCAACGCGACGAAATCCAACGCACCGAGCGCGATCGCAACCGCCAGACCTCTGAGCGCAGAAGTCGCCGCATCGACGCGTTGATGAATGAAGCCCTTCAGCTTCGTAAGGACCGCGAACTCAAGAAGTCCATCGCGGTGCTGGAACAGGTCGTCGCCCTCGATCCGCGAAACGATCGGGCCCGCTGGATGATCGATGACCTCAGCGACGTGTATCACATTCACCGACAGGCCAGAAACCGCGACGAAATGTACCGACAGTCGCAGGCCCTTCTGGTCGATACCGAAGAATCGAAAATCCCGTGGCACGAGACGATTCAATACCCGAAAGACTGGATCGAAATCACCTCTGGTCCCGAGCGCGTGGCCACCGGTCGTGAGCGCTTGTCGGCTGAGGACCGCCAGCTTCATTCCAAGCTGGACGCATCGATTCCGATCAACATCGAGGACACCACGTTTGAGGAAGTCATCGATGAATTCGCAACCAACCAGGGCACCAACATCACGGTGATCTGGAACGATTTGGAAGCCGTTGGTATCGATCGCGACCTACCTGTCACTTTGCAATTCCCGTCAGAAGTCACCTTCAAGAAGGCACTCAAAGAGGTGCTGGACCAGGTTGGCGGTGGCGAGGTGGAGTTGGGCTACGTGGTCGCCGATGGCGTTATCAAAATCGCCACGCAGACACTGTTGGACAAAGACACCTACGTTGATGTCTACCCCATTGAAGACCTGCTACTAAGCGTCCCCGACTTTGAAGGCCCGCGCGTTGACGTCACCGGTGGTGGCGGCGGCGGCGGTGGTGGTGGTGGCGGCGGCGGCGGTGGTGGCGGTGGCGGCGGTGGTGGATTCGGTGGCGGCGGCGGTGGCGGCGGAATTGGTGGCGGTGGTGGTGGCGGACTCGGCGGTGGTGGCGGAGGAATTGGTGGCGGCGGCGGTGGCGGACTCGGCGGTGGCGGCATCGGTGGTGGTTTTGGCGGTGGCGCTCCGTTCTCAGATAGCGGCGACTCCGAAGGCGACGACGAAGACGAAGGCACCCGCGAAGAACGCGTCGACGAACTCCTCGAACTTATCCGCAACACGATCGAGCCCGACAGTTGGAGAGAGAGCGGTGGAACCGATGCTTCGATCGATGAACTCGGCGGCCAACTTGTTGTCACGCAAACGGCAAGCGCTCATGCCGATATTCACGATTTGCTCGGCAAACTCCGCGACCAGCGGGCGATTCAAATCGCCATCGAAGCGCGATTCATCACCATTACATCGAACTACTTGGAAGAACTTGGCCTCGACCTCGACGTCGTGTTGAATCAGGGCAATGCCGGGTTCGACCGAACCGGTCAAAGTGCGACCGGATCGCAGGTCTTGATGCCGCGATCATTCTCACGACTCGGCTTCCTTCCGGGTATTCCCGGAGCAGGCTTGACCCTCAACCAGTCGCAAAACGGCGTCTCTCAACCCTACGGTAACCCCGGGCTGATTCCGGCACCGGGTGGCGGATTGGTTAATGCGTCCAACGCAACACCGATCCCGATTATCTCGAACGTGCTCGACCTCGTTCAGCCGAGCAATACGGTTATTCCAAACTCGTTTGGAGGCGCGACGACGCCAGCGATGAGCATTTTTGGAAGCTTCCTCGACGGCATCCAGGTTGACTTTCTTTTACGGGCGACGCAAGCCGATCGCCGCAGCAGCATTATGAACGCTCCACGACTGGTACTCTTCAATGGTCAGCGGGCGTGGGTCGGCGTGTTAACCACGGCCAGCTATGTAGCGTCGGTCTTCCCGGTTGTGGACGAAAATGCTGTTGCACTTCAGCCAAACGTACAGCCGCTTCAGACTGGTACGGTTCTCGACGTGCAGGCTGTGGTGTCTTCAGACAAGCGCTACGTCACAATGAACCTGCGTCCCGGTGTCGCTCAGCCGGTCGGTCCACTTCAAGTCTTTCCGTTTAGCGGCGGTGCGTCTGGGGCGGCGGCAGCGGCAGATGCGTTCATTCAGCTTCCAAACGTCCAGCGTCAGGTCATTCGAACGACGGTGTCGGTGCCAGATGGCGGCACGCTCTTAATCGGCGGCCTTAAGACTGCTCAGGAAATTGAAGCTGAAGCGGGCGTGCCGATTTTGTCGAAGATTCCGGTACTCAAGCGACTGTACTCAGCCCGCAACCTCGTCAAAGACGAGCAGGTGCTGCTGATCCTGGTGAAGCCGAAAATCCTCATCCAGCGTGAGCAGGAAGAAGAAGCGTTCCCGACGTTTGGATCACGATCCTAACCAGCAAAGGTTACAAAACATCGATGGAAGTCCTAATCAGAAGCTGCGATCGATCGAATCGTTTGTTGCGCGTTGCGTGCGTCCTGTTGGTCACGTCAGTTGTTTCGGCTGACCCGAAGCAACCGGGCAGCAGTCCAGCCCCCACGACACCAACCACCACACAGCCCGTCACGCCAACGCCCGCCCCAAAACCAATGCATCCGGTGACACCTGCCGGCAAGCGCGTCGAGTATGCCAAGGATGTTCTTATCGATTGGTCGGCGCTGCAGGTCGAAGTAACCGCCCGCGTCGCCCAGACCGACCTACCCATCGAACTGTTGCTCTGCGGCGAAGGCACCAAGGAACACGAGAGCATTCTCGTCACCAGCGCCCAACCCAAAAAAATCTACGAAGCACTCGGATTGATCGGAGCAACTGCCGGCACACCCGTATCCTTTGACCCAGCCACCAAGAAGCAAACCGCCGCTTCCGGTCAACCGCTCGACATCGAAATTGCTTATGAAGTCGATGGTAAGAAGACGAGCAAGAAGGCCCACGAGTGGATGGTGGATTCGAAAAACAAAAAACCCATCGGCCCACTGAACTGGGTCTTCTGCGGTTCACGAAAGGACGGCGAAAAGTTCGCGGCAGATGCTGACGGAACAATTGCCTGCGTCGTTGATTTTTCGACGTCATTGATCGGGTTGGCTGAATCACACTCGGCAAGCGATTCCGAGCTTTGGGTGTTGGCTGACAAGAACCGCGTCCCCAAGGTCGGCACGATGTGTACGGTGGTTATCCGCCCGGTCAAAAAGACCGCAACTCCCCCACCGGCGACCACAGTCGTGACGTCAACCGCGCCAGCCACCCAGACCGAAGTCATCGAACTCCAATTAACGCCTGAAGGATTCTTCCAGCACGGCGACGACATCCTCGACGCCCTCTCGCTGGACGGGTTAATCAAAGAGCGAATCAAGACCAACCCCGATCAGAAGGTCAGCCTGACCGCCATGCCGGTGGAACCCGCAGGCGTTGAGAAAATGAACCTTTTCACGCGGTTGGCTGGTCGTGCCATCATTGGGTCGGGCATCAATCAGAAAAACCTGACCATGAAGCTGCTCGACGAACCAGAAAAGAAGGCCGAGGCATCGCCTCCCCCGCCAAAACTGGATTCGATTCGACGGGCAGCAGCAGAAAAGGGCAAGCCAGCCAGTTCGCCAGCCCCCTCGCCTGCACCCAAGAGCGAACCGACGAAACCGTAAGGTTCGCGTTTGGCCGAATAGTTGAGTTTACAGCCACATTCCAGATAATAGCCGGCGTGATGAACAGCGCTGCAAATACCGCACAATCATTGGATACGCCCGCATCTGCCGACCGCGACGCGCAAATCGTCGAGGTCGGACGCAGCATCCTTGCCCGCGAATGCGACGCAATCGGTGAAGCCAAAGCCAATCTGGGGACGGCATTTGTTGAAGCCGTCGATCTGATCTTGAACTGCAGCGGCAGGTTGGCCGTCACCGGTATGGGGAAAGCCGGGCTGGTCGGACGCAAGATCCAAGCCACCTTCGCCAGCACCGCCACCCGCGCCTACTCACTGCATCCTGCCGAGGCGATCCACGGCGACCTGGGGATGATTTGCGCGGAGGACGCGATCCTGGCACTGACCAACAGCGGTGAGACGCAGGAACTCGTTCGACTGCTGCCCACGTTTCGCAAGATGGGCTGCAAGATCATGCTGATTACGGGTCGTCCCAAATCGACCTGCGCCAAACTATCCGACATCGTGCTGGACATCGGTGCCACCCCAGAAGCCTGTCCGCTGCAACTTGCCCCTAGTTCGTCCACGACGGCGATGCTGGCCGTGGGCGATGCGTTGGCGTTAACCGTAATGCAGCTTAGAGATGTCGCCCCGGAAGAATACGCAGCGTTTCATCCGGGCGGAGCGCTCGGTCGTAGCCTGATGCGAGTCCGCGAAATCATGCGGACGGGCGACGACTGCCCCACGCTTGAATCATCCGATACGATCGGTCAATACGACGATGCCGTACAGCGTGCCCCCAGACGTGCGGGAGCGGCTGCGATCGTGGACGGCGACAAGCGGCTGGTCGGCTTCTTCACCCATGGTGACTTTGTCCGCTGTGCCCGCGATCACAACGATTGGTTTGATCTTCCGATTTCAGACGTCATGACCAAGAACCCGAAGTCAGCCCGCGTTGACGATTTGGTGGCCGACGCTATCAAGCTGATTCAAAAGCACAAGATCGACGAACTGCCCGTGGTGGACGAAAACCACCAATTGGTCGGGCTCATCGACGTGCAGGATTTGTTGGCCGCCGGATTCAGCAGCTTTGATGAACAGTCTTAAGTGCCCGTCATGTTCAAACCCCAAGTGAAATGGCCAACCCTTTGAAGAAACTCTCGATCGTCATCCCAGTCTACAACGAGAAATCCACGCTCGAAGAACTCGTCGCCCGCGTCCTGGCGATCGATGTGCCCCTTGATCGCGAGCTGATTTTAATCGACGACGGCAGCAGCGACGGCACCCGCGACGTGTATCCAAAGATCGAAGCCCGCTGGCCCGAGCAAGAATTCAAGATCGAATTGCAGCCCCGCAACATGGGCAAGGGTGCGGCTGTCCGCAAAGGCTTTGCGATGTCCACGGGCGACATCGTGCTGATCCAAGATGCCGACCTCGAATACGACCCAGCCGACTATCCGCAATTGCTCAAACCCATCCTCGACGGGAAAGCCGACGTGGTCTACGGCTCGCGATTCGTCGGCGACGCAGCCCACCGCGTGCATCTGTTTTGGCACATGCTGGGCAACCGCTTCCTGACGATGCTGTCGAACATGATGACCAACCTGAACCTGACCGACATGGAGACGTGCTACAAAGTCTTCACCCGCCCCGTCATCGATTCGCTAACGCTAATCAGCGACCGCTTCACCATCGAACCGGAACTGACCGCAAAAGTAGCCAAAGGCAAATGGCGTGTCTACGAGGTAGGCATAAGCTACGCCGGCCGCGACTACGAAGAAGGAAAAAAGATCACGTGGAAAGACGGCGTCGCCGCGCTATGGGCGATACTGAGGTTTCGGTTTTTCGGGTAAGATTGCAGCTCATTGGCGATCTTGTGACCTGCATGTAATTCGACAAAACGGTTTCACATTAAATCGTATCGATCTGTAGGGCCTTTGTGAAAAACACTGCCTCCAACAGTCCAAGTGACTACCAACGCCATGTCTCCTATCTGGGCATTCTTACTTGAGCTGGTGCTGCACCTAATCATTGCATGGGTGTGCGCCATAGTGTCGTTGTTTGGGTTACTCATTTGCTTTGTGAATGCCGTTCTGTTCCTCAAAGAAAAGGACGAAATGCCCCCGTCGAGGAAGAATGAAATTTGGATTCACCTGCTCATTCTTCTGTTCATGAAATCGCCCTTTATCATTCTGGTTCCACTCGGCATGTATGCGGCATATAGTGTGGCCATTCGTGATAACATCTCCAACGCGGCACAAACTCTGTTCATCGCAGCATACTTTGCGACCATGATTGTCTATCTGGTCGCTGCTTATAGAGGTAGATCATGATCTGGCATTGCTGTACTCCTGGTCCTGATTTCTAAGAAACTGAATAATCATCATTCGGCATACCAACGCGAAAGCTCGAAGGCGGTATGCAGATCGAAATGAGTTAGATTGGTCGACGCAAGTAACTGAATGTATTGCTGCGCGGCAACGTTCAAGTTAGGGTGGAAGTATGTGGCCATTTGACTGCGAATTGCGAGATGTCACGGAAGCCAAGCTGCGGGCATTGATCCCCAACATCAGCGAGTGTCAAACGCTCGACTACAAAGAGCGCATCGACGACGATAGCGAAGAAAAATGGAAACAATCAATCCTTAAGGATATCGCTGCCATGGCGAACGCGAGCGGCGGCTACCTAGTGATCGGCATGGCTGAGGACCGCAACGCAGATGATGGCACACCAGGGGAACTTGTCGGGATTGCAGACGGTGACAAATGGGCGGGGAGAATCAAAGACGTCTACTTGGACGGCATCGAACCACGGATCGTTGGACTTGATATCAACGCGGTGCGGCATGAGATAGTCGAAGACACTCCATGCCATACCTTAGTCGTCCACGTCCCCCCGAGCGGGAACAAGCCACACATGATTTCGCATCGCGGTCGCCAACTTTTCTACAAGAGGCACGGGCGAACAAACACGCGGATGGACATTGAGGAAATTCGAGATGCCGTTGTAGCATCGAATGAGTCGCGGCATCGCGTTGCGGCCTTCAAAAAAGAAAGAAGATCGGAGATGGAGCGAGTCGCGGGTGGTGACGCGCCTACATTCCTTTTTATGTACGCATCCCCATTGATGATTGGAGATGAACGACTGGACACTTCGGCACAACCGATACGCGAATTCCTGAACGTCGTTATGAACTGGGCAGGAAGAGTAGGTCAGCAGGTATATGCGTGGCATCCGGAACCAACGCTGGGCGGTGTCGAGCAAGTAAGCCAATCTGAGGCTGTGGCCATCCAGCGCAACGGCTTCTTCGATTTCGCATCTTGGATGGTGGGAGACCGGTCTAAAGATGCGCCAATCATCTACGAATCAAATATTGTTCCGCTCGTCTACTGGTGGACCGCTGCTACTTGGGAATTTAGCAGACGAATCTTGGACGGTGAGCCGTTGCTGCTTGGTGTGGAGTTGTGCAATGCACTCGACACCGGCATTTATCGTCGTATGCAAAGAGTACCGGGGCGAAGCGCACGAACCAACCTAATAGCTCCTCCCGCGTTCAGATGTGCGGGACGGTCGGCGTTCTTTAATGCAACGCGTCATATCTGTGACCGCATCTACAACGCTTATGGAATCGAGAGATGTCCATTCATCAACCCTGACGGACAGCTGGCAACAATCCGCGATGGTGGAAGTTGCGACCCTCATCACCCAATTTCGTGGCCCACAAACGACAATTCTGAACAGTGATTCAGGACAGGACGGGTGGCTCATATTGCTCACGCGCGCTGGGCCAATCGGACTACTCGCGGGCTGATGGACGTCACGATTTCGTAGGGGATTGTGTCCAATTGGCGGGCCATGCTTTCTACGCTGTTGGGGGCTTGGTTGTTGGTTTCGATGACGACTGCCTGGCAGCCAGCTGCGATATTTTCTTGGTTTGCTATTTCGGTCAGGTCTACGATGGTTTGGTCCATGCTGATCTTGCCTACGATGGGGGCCGACCTGTCTTGGACGGTTACGAATCCGGTGTTGGACAGGCGTCGGTCGAGGCCGTCGGCGTAGCCTATTGGTATTACGCCCAGGATTGAATCGCGTTTGGTCTGGTAGCTTCGGCCGTAGCCTACCTCGCTGCCTTTGGGAACTTGTTTGACCAGCATGATCGAACTGACGACGCGCATCGCTGGTTTCAAATCGACGCGCGGGGCGCTGTTGGTTGTGGTTTGATATCCGTAGATACCGATCCCCGGCCGCACCATGTCGAAATGACTGCCCGGCATGTTCACTACTGCGGCTGAGTTGGCGGTGTGGATGGTGGGCATCTTGTCGAAACGACCGCGCACGCTTTCGACGAACCGCTGGAATCGTTGCAATTGCATCGACGCAAACGCACAGCCGGGTTCGTCGGCTGACGCAAAGTGCGTATACAATCCGTCAATGACGACGCGCGGATTCTCCGAAGCGCGGTCGATCAAATCGATCAGCGATGTTTCATCGACCCCCATACGCGACAAACCGCTATCAAGTTTGAGATGAATCATCGCCGGCATTTGCACCGCGTCGGCGGCCTTGGTGATGACGTCCAGATCGTCGCGCGACAACACCGTGATGCGAATTTCGTTTCCCACCAGCCACTCGGCGACGTCTTGTTTCAGCGATCCGTGGTAGATGCTCAGTTCCGTACCCAGCAGCAGAATCGGCAGCCGCCATCCAAGCGATCGCGCCTGCCGCGCTTCGGTCACCGTCGCCACCGCGATCATGTCCACGCGGGCTTCGGCGAGGGCGGGCAGGATGACCTCCAACCCGTGACCGTAGGCGTTGGCTTTGACGGCGACGCAGAATCGACAAACCGGTGCGGTGTACGACCGAAGCACGCCGATGTTGTGGTGGACGGCGGCGAGATCGATTTCGGCAATCAGATGGGCGACCCTGTGGTCAGCCGATTGCCGCGACCGCGAGACGTCACCCGGTTCGGAGACGGTCGGAGTCGCTGCGTTCCTTCGGCGCAGGTTCGGTGCACCCTGTCGATGGGCTGGAATCGGCGTGTCTTGGCGATGCGTGTCGGCCATCGGGCTGCGAAATCCTGGGAGCTTGTGCGAAATCTGAGGCGTACGGAGGTGCGGTTACGCGTGCAATGCGAACCGGCACCTGAGTCATCATCGAACCAGCCGGCGAACCGTCAACATGATTTCTTGTGGCGAAATCTGGTATGCTGCCGAAAGGAATAATTCACGCGATGAATCATTCGGTGTGAATTGTCGCGCTAGTGAACGAACAAGCTTTGGGACAAGGTCCATGGCCGACATTGCATGCGTCAACAAAACGTTCATGCCGCTTTCGGAAGCGGTCGTCCCCATTGAAGATCGGGGCTACCAGTTTGCCGACGGCGTGTACGAAGTCATCGTCGCCCACGCCGGCGTGCCGTTTCTGCTGGATGAGCATCTCGCCCGGTTGCAACGAAGCGCCGACGGGATCGGATTGAAACTGGACTGTTCGACGCTGGGGTTGGAGGAACTCATCCGAAGCGGGATCGAGCAATGCGGGTATGGCGACGTGATGGTGTACCTGCAAATCACCCGCGGCGTGGCGTCGCGCGAACATGCGTATGCCGGCGACATGACGCCCAACCTCGTGATGACGTTCAAGCGCAAACCGATCATCGACCCGCAATTGCGGTCGGAAGGCATCGATCTGGAAACCGTCGCCGACACCCGCTGGGCCCATTGCAGCATCAAGTCGATCGCCCTGCTCGCGAACATTATGATCAAGAATGCGGCAAAGCAGCGCGGATTTTTCGACGCGATCATCGTCACGCCCGATGATGAGGTGCTGGAAACGAGCTGTGCCAATGTCTTCATCGTGCGCGACGGAAAGCTGATCACCCCGCCGGCTGACACGCGCATTTTACACGGTATCACCCGCGG